>BNVD01000045.1 GCA_025997835.1 Spirochaetia bacterium | reverse complement strand
CCCTGGAGTAACCCCAAAGGAGACATTAAAGCCCCTCGTAATGAGGTTTGCCCCGCTTACCATTACCGTAGCGGTATACGATCCCTCTCCAAGCCCGGTGTTAGGAACCACCGTAAAGGTAGCGGTCCCGCTGATCGCAATGCTGGGTATCGTCGTTGCTGAAAGAGTAAAGGACCCGCTGCCGGACCCAACAAGAGACACCGTTAAGGCCCCGGTCGCCTGAGTGCCCGCATTGGCAATTAGTACGTCTAAGGGGGTTTGCGCCGCATAACCCGGCTCTACCCCCGGGAAGTTATAGGTCCCGCCCCTATCCAGACTGATATTATGGGGAGCAGAATTCACCGTAAAGCTGACATTAAAGCTCGCCGTAATGCTATTTCCGCCGCTTACCGTTACCGTGGCGGTATACGTTCCCCGCGAAAGAGCGGTTTTGGGAACCACCGTAAAAGTACCGGTTCCAGCGACCGCAATGGTGGGTATCGCCGCCGTTGGAGAAAGGGTAAAGGACCCGCTATTATCCCCGGAAAGGGCGACCGTCAAGGGCCCGGTCTCCTGATTGCCCATATTGGTAATGGTTACGCTTTTAACGGTTTGCGCCCCATACCCCTCATTTGCCGCCGGGAAGGTATGGGTCCCGGTCTGATTCAGAGTGATACTATATAAGGATGAGGAATTCAGCACCGTAAAGCTGACCGTAAAGTTCGCCGTAATGCTGTTTCCCCCGCTTACCGTTACGGTGGCGGTATAGGTTCCCGCCAAAAGCCCGGTCTTGGGAACCACCGTAAAGGTAGTGGTCCCGCCGACCACAATGGTGGGTATCGCCGTTGCAGAAAGGGTAAAGGACCCGCTATTCGCCCCGGAAAGGGCGGCCGTTAAGGGCCCGGTATCCTGAGTGTCCGTATTGCTAACGGTTACGCTTTTGGCGGTTTGCGCCCCATACCCCACATTTGCCGCCGGGAAGGTATGGGTTCCGGTCGGATTCAGACTGATACTATACCCTGGAACCCTCGCCGCGTTTACGGTAAAGCTGACCGTAAAGTTCGCCGTAATGCTGTTTCCCCCGCTTACCGTTACGGTGGCAGTATAGGTTCCCTCCAAAAGCCCGGTCTTGGGAACCACCGTAAAGGTACCGGTTCCAGCTGCCGCGATACTTTCCTTCGCCGTTAGAGAAAGGGTAAAGGACCCGCTATTATCCCCGGAAAGGGCGACCGCTAAGGCCCCGGTCGCCTGAGTGCCCGTATTGGTAATGGTTACGCTTTGTGCGGTCTGCGCCCCATAACCCACAATTGCCGCCGGGAAGGTATGGGTTCCGGTCGGATTCAGACTGATACCATACTCCTGCGTCCCCGCCGCGTTTACGGTAAAGCTGACCGTAAAGTTCGCCGTAATGCTGTTTCCCCCGCTTACCGTTACGGTGGCAGTATAGGTTCCCTCCAAAAGAGCGGTGTTGGGAACCACCGTAAAGGTACCGGTTGCCCCGGCCGCAATACTGGGTATCGTCACTGCTGAGAGGGTAAAGGACCCGCTATTATCCCCGGAAAGGGCGGCCGTTAAGGCCCCGGTCGCCAGAGTACCCGTATTGGTAATGGTTACGCTTTGGGCGGTTTGCGCCCCATAACCCACATTTGCCGCCGGGAAGGTATGGGTTCCGGTCGGATTCAGACTGATACCATACTCCTGCGTCCCCGCCGCGTTTACGGTAAAGCTGAGATTAAGGTCTGCCGTAACACTATTGTTGCCGAATACCGTTAGAGTGGCGGTATAGGTTCCCGCCACAAGAGCGGTGTTGGGTCTCAGCAAAAAGGTATCGGTTGCCCCGACCGCAATACTGGGTATCATCACATCCGAAAGGGCAAAGGCTGCGACATTAACCCCGGAAAGAACGACCAGTAAGTCCCCGGTCGCCTGATTGCCCGTATTGGTAATGGTTACGGGGAGCATACTTTGCGCCCCATAACCCACATTTGCCGCCGGGAAGGTATGGGTTCCGGTCGGATTCAGACTGATACCATAGGTGAAACTTCCCGGCGCGTGTACGGTAAAGCTGACATTAAAGTTTGCCGCAAGCCCATTGCCGCCGCTTACCGTTACGGTGGCGGTATACGTTCCCGCTCCAAGCCCGATATTGGGTCTCACCGTAAAGGTGTTGGTTCCCCCGATCGAGATGGTGGGTATCGTCACTGCTGAGAGGGTAAAGGACCCGCTATTCGCCCCGGAAAGGGCGGCCGTTAAGACCCCGGTCGCCTGATTCCCCGTATTGGTAACGGTTACGGCTTTCTCGGTTTGCGCCCCATAACCCACAGTTGCCGATGGGAAGGTATGGGTTCCGATCTGATTCAGACTGATACTATACCCCGGAACCTCCACCGCGTTTACGGTAAAGCTGACCGTAAAGTTCGCCGTAATGCTGTTTCCCCCGCTTACCGTTACGGCGGCGGTATACGTTCCCACGCCAAGCCCGGTATTGGGAACCACCGTAAAGACATCGCTCCCACCGGCCGCAATGCTGGGTATCTCCGTTTTGGAACGGGTAAAGGACCCGCTATTGGTTCCGGCAAGGAAAACCGATAAGGCCCCGGTCGCCTGAGTGCCCGTATTGGTAACGGTTACGTTTATGGGGGTTTGCGCCCCATAGCCCAAAATTGCCGACGAGAAGGTAAAGGTTCCGGTCTGATTCAGACTGATATTGTAGGGGAGAGCAGGATTCACCGTAAAGCTGACATTAAAGTTTGCCGTAATCCCAGTACCGCCGTTTATCGTTACGGTGGCGGTATGGGTTCCTTCCGAAAGGCCGCTATGGGGAGCCACCGAAAAGGTATCGATTCCGCCAGAGGCGATACTGGCTATCGATGTTGAAGAAAGATTAAAATCGTTACTGCCGGTCCCGGTAAGACCTATCGTTAAGACCCCGGTCGCCTGATTGCCCGTATTGGTAATGGTTACGCCTTTGGGGATTTGACTCCCATAACCCGCGATTGCCGCCGGGAAGGTAAAGGTTCCGGTCTGATTCAGGCCGATGCTATAAACCGGGGTCCCCACCGGGTTCACCGTAAAGCTGACATCAAAGCTCGCCGTAATGTTATTTCCGCCGCTTACCGTTACCGTGGCGGTATAGGTTCCTATGGCAAGTCCTGTGTTGGGTGTTACCGTAAAGACACCTGTTCCGCCTACTGCGATACTGTTCACCGCTGTTGTTGAGAGGGTAAAAGAGCTGCTGTTGACCCCGGCAAGCGATACCGTCAAAGTGCCGGTCTCCTGAGTTCTCGTATTGGTGATGGTTACGCTTCTTGAGCCTTGAGCCCCATAACCCGTTGCCGCCGGTGCAAAGATATAGGTCCCGGTTTGGTCCAGGTTGATGCCAGACGCAGACGCGGTGGCTACCGTAATGGCAAAGGTTGTGCTTTTCCCCTTGAGACTAACCGTAACGGTCTTTGTTCCGATCTCCGTGGTATCAACGGCACTCAAAAGAAACCCGGTTTCCCTTATGTGGGTGTTATCCGAATAGATTCCGGTAATTTCAAGACCGTCAGACTTAAAGGTTTGCCCGACGCTATAGACTGTCTTGTCCGGCAGTCTGGTTACCATGATAGACTCCAGGGTCGAAGAATTAAACGTTTGAACGCAACCGGTAAAAGGAAGCACGAGTGCCCCAAAACATACCGAAAGGATAAGCCGGTATACCATCTTGCCAAAACCGTTCTTTTTCATACTAAGCCTCCATACTCAACCTATTAGAAGTATCGTATCATTTGAAAAAAAAATCAAATTTCCGGGCAACCGGCCGGCAGAGAGCGGGAATTACGCAGATTGTACGGGAAAAGGCCCAAAAACAGAAAAGGTTGTGCGGACATCTCAGGACCGGGGCATATACGCCTATTCCTTGATGCTGTATTTCTTCCTGAACCGCTCAATCCGTCCGGCGGTATCTACCAGCTTCTGCTTTCCGGTAAAGAAGGGGTGGCAAGCCGAGCAAATTTCAACATGGATGTCCCTGGCGGTGGACCGGGTTTCGATCACGTTCCCGCAGGCGCAGGTGATTTTCGTAACATCGTACTTGGGATGTATCTTTTCTTGCATATATTTCAACTCCATCAATTCAAAACTGGAATGTGCCATTCCTGGAATGTGCCATTCCTAATCAATCCCCGCTGAACCAGTGTTCATTGACCTAAGGAATGCTTCATTATTCTTGCTTTTCTTCATTCTGTCAACCAGCAGTTCGATGATTTCGATGTCGTCCATGGGGTTTATCACCTTGCGAAGTATCCAAATCTTCTGCATTTCCGCTTCGGAAAGGAGCAGTTCTTCCTTCCGGGTGCCGGATTTCTTGATGTTGATGGCCGGGAAGAGCCTGCGGTCGCTGATACGGCGGTCCAGATTGATTTCCAGGTTGCCGGTGCCCTTGAATTCCTCAAAGATCACCTCGTCCATGCGGCTGCCGGTTTCGATTAGGGCGGTGCTGATGATGGTCAGGCTCCCCCCCTCCTCAATGTTCCGCGCCGCGCCGAAGAAGCGCTTGGGCTTGTGGAGGGCGTTACTGTCCACACCGCCTGAAAGTATCTTCCCCGATGTGGGGACGGTCTGGTTATAGGCGCGGGCCAACCGGGTGATGGAATCGAGGAGAATCACCACGTCCTTCTTGTGTTCCACCAGGCGCTTGGCCTTTTCCAGCACCATTTCGGTTACCTGTACGTGGCGGCTGGCCTGTTCGTCAAAGGTTGACGAGATGACCTCCGCGCGGACGGTGCGCTCCATGTCGGTTACTTCTTCGGGGCGCTCGTCGATAAGGAGCACGATAAGGTATACCTCAGGGTGGTTTTTGGTGATGGCGTTGGCTATCTTCTGCATCATGATGGTCTTTCCGGTACGGGGCGGGGCCACGATGATGGCCCGCTGGCCCTTGCCGATGGGGCAGAACAGGTCGATGACCCGCTCGCTAATGCCCTCGGTTACCGTTTCCAGGCCCAGCTTGCGGTTGGGGTATAACGGGGTAAGGTTATCGAAGGGGATGCGGTTCTGGGCCACCGTGGGGTCGTCGTAGTTGACCGTCTCCACCCGGAGCATGGCGAAAAAGCGCTCACCCTCCTTGGGGCTGCGGATCTGGCCGTAGACCGTGTCCCCGGTCTTTAAGGCAAAGAGCCGTATCTGGCTGGGACTGATGTAGATGTCGTCCGGGCCGGGGAGGTAGGAATTCTGGGGGCTGCGGAGGAAACCGTACCCGTCGGGGAGGATTTCCAGGGAGCCGTAGGCGTAGATGACCCCGCCGCGCTCGGTGTGGGCCTTAAGCAGGGAAAAGATGATCTCCTGTTTTTTCAGGGCCACCATATCTTCGTGGGTGATGTTGTAGCAGACAGCCAATTCCCTAAGGTCCATCATGTTAAGCCGGATAAGCTCGTTGATGGAGAGCCGGGGTTTACCGTTGTCCTGATCGGTGCGGGGCTCCGGTCTGCCGTAGATGTCGGGCATGGCGGGCAGCCGGGGTATGGTGCCCAACACCGCCCCGGAATCGCCGTTCTGCCCGCTATTGAGCGCGCTATTTAGCGAGCTATCCTGCGAACCGTTAAAATCATCGGCGCCTCTGAAGCCGTTGTTAGTTCCGGTACCGGCCGGGCCGGGTAATCCCCCGGTGGTGAACGCGGGACCTGCGCCCGGAGCGGAATTACCGTTCCCGGAATAGTTTGAACCGTTCCGGTCGTAGGGCCGCCGGCCCCGCGGCCGTCCGGGACCGCGCGGCTGGTCCCCGTTAAAGCCCGGCTCCTGCGGACCGGGGGAAGCGGAACCTACCCGCGCGGGCCGGGCCCGTACCACCACCCTGGGGCGGTCTCCATTGTCGTCGTCGTCCTGATTAACGGTATCGGCGCTCCTGTCGGCCCCCGAAAAGGGCAGCAAATCCGACTCTTCTGGCGGCTCCTGACCGTTCAGCTCGTCATTTTCCGCTGGTTTTGAAGTCCGGCTCTTTCTCATAAATGCCATGAATTAACTCCGTTTCCGCAATATCAAAAAAGTGAGATTGATTATCGCGTATTTTCACTGCTTACCGTTTACAAACGTATCGTTTCCTGATTGGTTATTTTGCACATCATGAAAGGCTAAAAAATAGGTCGTCACTAATCCATCAATGTTTGTTCAATAATCAATGTCTTGTGATATGGTACAGGATACTCAATCCCGCCCATTTTTGTCAAGCCCTAATATGACATCAGCTGCCGGGAAAGCACCCCCAACGCTTCCCCGGCGGCGCTTCGGCGCACTTCGTTTCGGGAGCCGGAAAAATGATAGACCCAGGCATCCCGGAATCTGTCCGTTCCGGCAACCCCTATCCAGACCGTGCCCACCGGCACAGCGGAACCGTCCCCATCGGGACCGGCAAGACCGGTCACCGACACCGCAATGTCCGCCCCGCTCCGCTCCAGCGCGCCTGTGGCCATGCTGATGGCGGTTTCCCGGCTCACCGCGCCGTATTGGCGCAGCAGCGCGGCGTCCACGCCGAGCATACGGACCTTCGCCTCCGGGGTGTAACTCACAAAGGAGCCCCAGAACACCCTTGAGGCCCCCGGTAGGCCCGCAAGGAGGTCCGCCACGAGGCCGGCGGTACAGGACTCCGCCGCAGCAATCAGGAGCTTCTTCTCCGCCGCCAGGCGGATCACCTGTTCGGCTGCATCTGATACGTCAGACACGAACGCCCTGTAATTCGGCTTTGATTTCTTCCGTAGGCCGGGAGAAAATCTCCACTTCCTTTTCCGTGCGGGTCATGCTGCACTTGCCCTCAAACAGGACTTCATCGTCGATGCGGAGCCGGGCGGCGGTAAGGTTCCCACGGACTTCCGCGCCCTTGAACATATCAACCTTGTCCATGACCACAATCTCGGCGGCCACCGTGCCGTAAACCGTAAGGGAACTCACCGAAATATGGTCCGCTTCCACCACCGCCCCCTTGTCAACAATCAGGTCGCCGGTTGCTTCTATAGTACCCTTGAATTTCCCCTGGATGCAGAGGGTTTTCTCAAAGCGGAGGAAGCCGTTAAAGCTGGTGTCCTCCCCAAAAGTCACCTCCGTCATGTCGTCTTTTTCTTTTCCGTCAAATTTAAACATACCTAGTCCTGATGCATGGATTTACGGATATGCCGTTCCAGTGCCTGAAACTCAATCTCGTTCTTCTTGAGATCCCGCCATTCGGTAATGGTCCGGTCCATATGCCCGTCCAGTTCGGCGATGTTCTTCCGTACCAGATTGATTTTTTCTTTAAGCGCCGAGAGGAAGCCGTCCAGGTTGTTTTTGTCCACCGTACCGGCGTTTTGCGAAAACTTCCCTATGGCGGCATCCAGTTCATCAATGCTTTTAACAAAATCCCCGACCGTGGTCTTCATATTGGCGCCGAAGGTCTCCGCCAGATTCAGCCGGGATTCCCGTACCACGATCTGGCCGAGCAGTTCCCGGTTCCGCAGTACCGCCCGCATCCGGGCCAGGACTTCGGAAAAATTAAAGGGCTTGGTGATATAATCATCAACCCCCAGCTCAAAGCCTTCTATCTTATCCTGCACATCCCCCAGGGCGGAGAACATGATGATGGGAATATCCCGAAATTTGGGGTCCCCCTTGAGGGTTTTGGTAACCTCCCAGCCGGACATCTTGGGCATGATGTTATCCAGCATGATGAGGTCCGGGTGGAAATGCTTTACCTTTTCCAGGGCCTCATGGCCGTTCTCGGCTTTTTCCACGATAAAGCCCAGTTTGGAAAGCATCACGTCAAAAAAATCCAGATTGAGCTGCTCATCATCCACGATGAGAATTTTTTTCCGGGAGTTCATAGTCCTTTTCCTCCGCTTGTTTTCAGTAGTATACCCCGTACCGCCCCGGCAAGCAACATACAAACGGCCAAGCCGACGAATATTTGCGCCCAAATATCCCCAAACCGGGTATACAGGGTTTCAGTTTGCACGATAGGGACCTCTACGGTAAGGGCCGCTTCCGTAAAGGGCGCCGCCATAGCGAGGATACGCCCGTTGGGGTCTATCCCGCAGGTCTGGCCCGATGCGGTAGACCGGACCATGGAACGGCGGTTCTCCACAGCCCGGAACACCGCCATGCCCAGGTGCTGCATCTGGGCGGGGACGCTCTTGGACCAGGCGTCGTTGGAAAGGTTGACGATAAGTTCCGCCCCGTTCCGCACAAAATTCCGGGAAAGGTACCCAAAGGTGTCCTCAAAACAAATGGGGCTTGAAAATTTTAAGTCCCCGGTTTCAAAGACCGTGGCCTCCTCCCCTGGTTCCCACAGGTGGGTATCCGACTTTTCCAGCAGGCCGTAGACCCGGGGGAACTGCTTCCGGTAGGGGAAGTACTCCGTAAAGGGGACCAGATGCATTTTACGGTAGAGCCCGGCCTGTTCTCCTCTATTAAAAAGCATCACCGCGTTGTAATCCACCCGGTGATCCCCCTGGGGATTTTTTGCCGGGTCCCGCCGGGCATCGTCGTTACCGATCACAAAGGGCACGTCCTGGGTTTTGAGGAAATCCAGCAGTTCCTTGACCAGTGTCCAATAGGCCGCATCGCCCCGGTATTTGGTATGCCAGTCAATCCGGGGGACAAAGGCGGTTTCGGACCAGACCACCAGGTCCGGCTTAGGCTCCGCCGCCAGCGCTTCCAGGGACAGCCGCTTGAGGACCCGGTAATTGTCCCGGTATTCCGCGATACCCCCCTTCCAGGGGTCGGTGTTATGCTGAATCAGAGCGATACGGGCGGCGGGTGCGGCGGCATAGTCCGCCGGGGCGATAAGGCCATAGACGAAGGTCCCGGCGAGCGCCCCAAGCCACAGACACGCGGGGAGCCGCTCCCGCAGAAAGAAGCGGCCAAGAGCGGACAGGCAGCCGGCATCTGCGCCCGAAGGTCCACGTAACGAAGCAGTGCCCGGCCAATCCCTGAGGGCGGCGGCGATATACGCCGAAGGAAACACCACCAGCGCGGAAATCCCCCACACCCCGAAGATACTCGCACTCTGTATCAGGGGCAGCACGGACCATTGAGAATACCCGGAAATACCGTAGGGATACCCCAAAAAGCCCTGGGTACGGAGGTATTCGTACGCAAGCCAGATAATCCACTGGACCAGGTAGCCCCGTCTTGGGAAAAGGATCAGCGCCAGCTTGAATAGGGGAAACAGGACGGCGAAATACATCAGATAGATGATCCCGACGATGAGCGGCGCCAGGGGATGGAACGCACCGAGCCAGTAATTGAACAGGGCGTAGGCCGCATAGCCGTAAAGGGCGCCCCAGAAAACAGAACCGGCGAGGCTGACCCGGTGGATTACCCAAAACATGGGAACCCAGGCTATCCACGCCAAAAGGGGAACGCCCCCTTCTATCAAAATATTGGGAAAAGAGGCGGCGAACAAAACGGCGGCGATCAGTATCGCTCCAAGGTTTTGAAAGAATAACCCAGACCGGCTGGTTTTAGCGGATTTCATGTATCATTGCCGGGTTTGCCGCCAACCGCATCAGGACCCGCAACATCATCATCGCCCAGGGACCACACATCCTGCTTCAATTCCCGGCCGGGCCTAAACGCGGCGATTCCGTGGGAATGGACCGCCACAGGCGTACCGGTTTTCGGATTTCTGGCCTGCTGGCGGCCCTTGCGGACCCTCACCTCGAAGGTGCCGAACCCCCGCAGTTCAGTGATCGTCCTTTTAAGAAGCGCGTCTTTTATCTCATCGATAAAAAGATCGATGACGGTCCGAATTTCTTTACGGTTCATCCCGGTCTTTTGATATACCGAATCGATAATATCAGCCTTGGTTAATTTCTTCCCCGCCATCGATGCTCCCATCAAAGGACCGGGAATAGCACGCTACTACCCCCGGACAGGACCGGCTTAAAAGAATCCCAAAAAACTAAAGCCCTGAGACTAAGGTCTAAGACTACGGTCTTTTGGAGATTCTCTTATTGAGCCGCTTTAAGGGTGTTGAAAAGGCGCTGCATCCGTGATTTTTTCCGGGCGGCAGCGTTCTTCTTGATGATCCCCTTCCCGGCTGCGGTATCGAGCTTCTTGATCATGTCCTTTAAGGCCGCTTCCGCATCCCCCGCCTCTTTTTTCTGAGCCAGAATCACGAACTTTTTCGCGCTGGACCGGACGGAACTTTTGACCGCCTTATTGCGGAGCCTGCGCTCCTCACTCTGCCGATGCCGCTTCTCAGCGGAACTAATCTTACCTGCCAAAGGAAAACCCCCAGTTATATAGAAAATATTCTTAAACCGCTTCAACCCGGCATCTCCGCCCGGGTTAAAAACGGATCAATTGAGAAATAACGCCCTATTCGGACCGGTTCAAGAGTATCGCTCTACTTAAAATCCGAAGGACGCCGCTCGGTCCGTTTGCATTTTTCACATTCGGCGAGGTTTTTGACCTTTCCGTTTTCAAAAAGGGTCTTCATTTTGATCTCGCCCCCGCAGGAACAAAAAAACTTCTGGGTCGAGACGGTGGTACGGGCATTCTTGCTGGCCTGGGCCATAGATTTATCTCCTTAAAATTAGAATCAACTGAGGATAGACTACTATGCACGGCGGGAGCTTGTCAAGGCGGACTTTCAGCGGTTCGCACGGTGACCGGCTCTCAGGCGCGGTTTCCCACATTTTTCCCCTTTTTTCTCCGTTTCCCGGTAAAAACGGTTTCATTTTATTTAAAAATACTTTAATATTATGGTCAATAATTACCCTGAAAAGAGGAGCGTTTCGCTATGAGGATTACGACACGAGGCCGTTACGCGCTGCGGGCGACCCTGGCGCTGGCGAAGTTGGGAACAGACGGGTCTCCTGTTTCGATAAGTAATTTGTCCGAGCAGGAAGATATATCACCGGTGTTTTTAGAGCAAATTTTCTTCAAACTGCGGAAGGCGGGCGTCGTGGAGTCGGTCCGGGGGCCCGGAGGGGGGTTCTGTTTTGCGCGGCCCCTGAATAAAGTGACCGTTCGGGATGTGCTCTATGCCGCCGGGGAGGACCTGGACCTTATCGCCTGTGAAAAACAGAACCTGGATTGTGACCGGGTTGGCTATTGTTTGAGCCACGCGGTATGGACCGATGTAACAATACTCATCAATAAGTACTTTAATAGTATTACTCTGGCGCAGGTTATCGAAAACAACCGGATTTGCGATACGGGGGAATTTGATATGGAGGAAATTCTGAATGGAACAACTGGTTCGTGACCGGGCGGCCTACGGCAAGGTTACCGAAGCGTTACGCCGCCGGCGGAACGGGGCTACCGTGGCGGATATTGTGGCCGGAACCGCCCTGCCCCTGCAAACGGTGCGGGAGCTGGTCCCGGTGGCGGCGGATGAGTATTCGGGACGCCTTGAGGTAACAGAATCCGGGGAGATACGGTATTCCTTTCCCAACGGCTTTGTCAGCAAGTACCGGGGATTTCGGGCCGCGTTAAGAAAAGCGGGACAGGCGCTTAAACAGGGGATCAAAATCACCGCCGCCGCCCTTTTTAAGGTCTGGATCATGGTGATGCTGGTGGGGTACTTCGTGTTTTTCATGGCGCTGGCCCTGGCATCGCTGGTACTGTCCATCGCGGCACGGAATCAGTCTAGCAGCAGTTCCTCAAGCCGGAGCGAGGGCATTGGGGGGATGTCTTTCGTCTCCGGTATCTTCAATATGATTATCAGGCTTTGGTTCTATTCGGAGCTGTTCAAGCCCGTGGACCGGCGGTACTACAATGGCCGGACACAACCGGCGAAGCCCAGGGGGAAACCGCTTCATAAGGCGATATTCTCTTTTGTCTTTGGGGATGAGGACCCCAACGCCCGCTGGGACGAACGGGAAAAGCAGGCGGTAATTGCCTACATTCAGGCCAACCGGGGGGTTATCTCCCTGCCGGAACTGATGGCCCTGACGGGGTTCACACCGGACGAAGCGGAAGAACGGATCACCGCCTACTGCGCCGAATTTGGCGGGAGCCCTGAAGCCACCGAAGACGGTACGGTGGTCTACCGCTTTGACGAACTCCTGCTCCGTGCGGACAGGCAAAACCGCTCCTTCCCGGACCTTTCCGGGCCAATCAAGCGCCTTAAGGCCTTCTCGTCCAACCCAAAAAAGATGAACGGCTGGTTCAGCGTGATTAACGGGGCAAATTTGCTCTTTGGGGGCTACTTTTTGGTGAATGCCCTCGGCACCGGGGCTATCCTTACCCAGGCGCAGTTTGACGCAAGCTCCTTCCTCTATAAGATGACCTACGTGCTTTTTTCAGGGTTTGGTAACCCCCTCCCGGCGATCATCTATGGGCTGGGGTGGGTGCCTATCATCTTTTCTATACTATTCTGGCTGGTTCCGGCCCTCCGGTATGTTGGGACGAAAAAAGACAATGAGCGGATCAAGCGGGAAAATTTCAGGAAAAGCGGCTACGGGCAGATTTGGCGCGCTCCCCTGCGGGTAAACCCCAGGGAGGCGGCTCCCCAGACGGCGGAATGCCGGCCCAAAAACCTCGCGGCGGCCCAGGACGCGCTTATCACGGAAGTGGGGGCCTACGCGATGCCTGAGGTTGCGGTAGATGAAACCGGGACCACGGTCTACACCTTTGCGGAGCTTGCCCGTGAGAAGGGCGCGCTGGAGCGGTACCGCGCCGGTATTGATACGGCGGCCTCTGAGTTGGGGAAGGTTGTGTTTGACAGTGACGGCCGAATCTCATTGCCGTAACCTATCTATCCAAATGGACATATTTGTTGTATAATTCTTTCTTATGGATGATAACGCGGCGTTATTTTGGGAGCATATCAAAAAAGAAGTCCGGGCGCAGAATACCACGCAGGAGTGGGTGGCAAAAAAGGCGGGAATCAGTTTTAACACCTTTGAGGGGTGGAAATCGAAGGGGATTTTTCCCCGTGTCAACGACGCGGTGCGGATCGCGGCGGCCCTCAATACCTCGGTAGAATATCTGGTAACCGGGGTTGTGCGGGATCATGCAAGCGCTGTCGAAGTTATTTCCCGGGCTATGCCGCAAATCCACAAACACCTTGAAGCAATCACCAAGGCGATGCGGGAACTATAAAAGGGCGGTATGTTGGAATTTATGATTTTTCGTGATATGGTAGTATCAGGAGGTTCTTATGAACAAAAAGATTACAAAAGGGCTAACCACCCTCGCTTTCGTACTGATGGCGGCGCTTGCGCTCAATTCATGTACGTTTTTTACGACATCCTGGGGGCAAAACGCCAATCGGGGAAAGGTGAACGTGACCACCGGCAATGCGGCGGCCCTCGTGGATGCGGCGAATGGCGACAAAGAATTGTCGGCGCAGCTTTTGGAAGACATAAAACATAAAGCGGCGGGAGCGACCGGCACCGACAAAATTATCCTGCAGCAAGCGGGCGTTCAGGCCGCAATTCAGGCGGCGGATATGTCGTCCATGTTTC
>BNVD01000044.1 GCA_025997835.1 Spirochaetia bacterium | reverse complement strand
CTCCGCATCGCCTCAAAACCTTTCGATTTCGTACCTGTTCAGCCGGAATTTCAGTAATTCCTTATCCTGTAAAGAATTAGCAAAAACCGGCTGAATAGGTACAAAAAGCCCTTGATGGGACAAGCGCCGTCGGCCATCGCCGCCAGCCTTACCAGATACGGCCAGACCGGCGCGGGACCTTATGGCTCTCCGTATTTGCCGCCGCCTGAAAATTCCGCGGGCAGAACCGCAGCAAGCCAGGAGAGTTCTTCAGTAATACTGTTGAAGTGTTTTCTAAAATCGCGGCGGTACTGTTTTATCACTTTTGCCGCCTTTAAAAGACAGGAAACCTGCGATTCCGTAATGGTGTCCATTGCGCGGGAGGGGAATTGGAGCGCCGGATTTTTCGGCAGCAGAATAAAGATACGCTCCCCGGATTTTGCGGCGCCCTTCTGTACGGTGGCGTAGAATTTTATGTATTGTTCCGCCGTTAACTCGTACAATTCATCCGCCGCCGGGATATACCCTTTGCACAGGATTTCCATCAGCCCGAAGCAAATGTCTTCCAGTGCTTCCGTGAGGTTGAAGTCCGCCCGTATGCATTCCTCCAGAAACAGCACCATGCGAGTTTGGTTTGTATCCGGCGCTGCTTCCCTGACAGCGGTTCTGTTCCGCAGATTCCGTCCCGTCCCGCCGCCCGGAACAGCTTTCATTTTCCGCTCATTTTTTCCCGTCATACTATCCTCCGTACAATAATTACGGCAGTATCCCGCGTTTTGCTTCAATTTTTGTGACGGGTGTCATATTTTTTCTGGTGAATTTTTACGAATCAAGCGATGGACCGGCCAAAAGTTTTGCGATGACCCTTCCCGCCTTACCCCGGTGGCTTCAGCCATCGGCCAGTAACTTCGCAATAGCCTTTCCTGCCTTACCCCGATGGCTGATACGGTTTTTCTCGGCTTCGGAAAGTTCCGCTACGGTGCGGCCTAATTCGGGGATAAAGAGAATCGGGTCGTAGCCGAAGCCGCCTGCGCCCCGTTCTTCCCGGATCAGGCGGCCCTCCAGGGTTTCCTGAACTGCGAAAAACCGGTCGTTGCCAAACAGCAGTACCATGGCGCAGACAAACCGGGCGCTCCGGTTGGGGGCGTCCCCCACTTCACGCAGGAGCAGGGCATTCCGCTCTCCGGCTTCAAGTTTGTTACCGTTACCGGTAGAGCTTCCGTCTCCGGCTACAACCGGGCCGCAATACCGGGCTGAGTAAATCCCCGGGCGTCCGCCCAAAGCATCGACGCAGAGCCCCGAATCATCGGCTATCACCGGGCCGGTCTCGGCGGGAAACCGGTCCGCTATCAGTTGATGCAATGCCCGTGCCTTAATCAGGGCATTTTCCAGAAAGGTAGCACCGGTTTCATCGGGATCAAAACCGGTAATCCCCGCGTCGGCGGGAATTTTGATGGTGTGGCCTTGCAATATGGCCTGAAGTTCCTGCTTTTTATGGGCGTTGCCGGTGGCGAACCAGATAGTCATGGATACAGAATACTCCGGCGCTCTGCTAGTGAACAGTACGGCCACGGCTAACGCCCTCCCTTCCCCTCACTCCGCTTCCCTGCTACACTTTTCCCCATGCCGTCATCCTTTTTTGCCGACATGGTGAGTCCCCGCTTTAACCCGGACGCGGCATTGGACATCAGAGAGGCCGGCAAAGTCCTGGTGGTAAGCGACTTCCACATGGGCGGCGGCCGGGGGGACGATCTGGAACACAACGGCCTGCTTCTACGGGTCATACTGGAACAGCACTATCTGGAAAACGGCTGGATTCTGGTGTTGAACGGGGATATTGAGGAGCTTCAGCGGTATACCCTGCCGTCTGTCCGGGAGCGGTGGCCCGAACTGTACCGGATCTTCGACGGCTTTGCTGCGGCGGGGCGGCTTTACAAGACCCTGGGTAACCACGATGAGGCCCTTTTGTTTGAAAAGGACTATCCCTATCCCCTGTACAACGCCGTCCGTATCGAAACGCCTCTGGTTCCCATCTATGTGTACCACGGTCATCAATCATCCAAAATGTATACCAAATACAACAACATCATTGGGGCGGGGCTCCGGTACCTCCTAAAGCCCATCGGGATACGGAATATCTCCTCTGCCCGCAGTCCTTACAAGCGTTTCTATGTGGAGCGGCAGGCCTACGCCTTTTCCCAAAAGTACCGGTGTATTTCGATTATCGGGCATACCCACCGGGCGCTGTTTGAATCGCTGGGCCGGTTTGAGTTTATCAAATACGAGATTGAGCGGCTCTGCCGGGATTATCCGGCTGCGGCGGAGGCGGACCGGGAGCGTATCCGGGCGGAAGTTGAGGCCCTGCGGGTAGATCTGGGCAAGCTGAAACGTTCCGAACGGCGGGATGTCCTGCGGCAGAGTCTCTACGGGGACGCGCTGCCCGTGCCCTGTCTCTTTAATTCCGGCTGCGCCATCGGCAAGAAGGGTTTTAACGCCATAGAGCTGGACCGGGACGCGATTTCCCTGGTGTATTGGTACACCCAGGGCGCCAGCCGCAAATTCGTCAACCGCCCCGGCTACGCGGTGGAAAAGTTCAAAGACACCCCCTACCGCCGTCTGGTCCTGAACCAGGACCGTCTGGATTACATCATGGCCCGGATTGAGCTGCTGGGCGCCGACTAACCTTATCTAATCCCCCCATTATGCCGAAATTTACTTGACGGATCTTACGGGAAAAGTTCACTATTGGTACATGGAGAGGTCTACAACTAAAGTTGTAACAACTAAGGTTGTAGACCTCCAAGGAGCGCGGTCAGTGGCTAAATATGGGAAGGCTCAAATTGCGGGCAGGGTTGTTGTGTTGATCATCCTCATTGCGGTTATGGCGGGGGGCGGTATCGTGTGGTTTGATTACCTCAACGTCATCGACGCCAAGACCGTGCTGGCCCCGCTGTACCGGCTTATCGGACGGGAAGGGCGGACCCAGAGCGCCGCTGCCCCGGATGAGGTGCTTTCCCTGGACGCGGAACGGCTGGCGATACGGCTGGAGGCGCTGGAATTGCAGTTTCTGGAATTGGACAAGCAGGGTGAGGATATGCAAAGCCGCCGGGGCGAAATCGAACAAATGGCCCAGGAACTGGAGGAACGGCAAAAAGCGCTGGATGAACGGGAGAATTCCATCAATGCGGAGGCCGAACAAGCCGACACTAAAGCAAGAAACGTTGAGACGATTGCGCGTTATCTGACTGGTATGCCGCCGGCGAGTGCGGTTGGAATTATCAACAGTTATGACGATCAGCAGGCTATCGACGTTTTACGGATGACCGAAGACATTGCCCGGCGTGAAGGAACCACTTCCCTCGTGTCCGTCTGGTTTCAGCAAATGCCCCCCGCGCGGGCGGCGGAGCTGCAGCGTAAGATGGTGGGGAGCCCTTCCTCACTGGACTGACGCGCGCATTAGCGCGACGCTTACGAGCGCCACGCTTACGAGCGTGACGCTTACGAGCGTGACGCTTACGAGCGTGACGCTTACGAGCGTGACGCTTACGAGCGTGAATGTACCCGCCAGGGTGCCCGGTCTTCCGTACCAACATGAGGATGAGGAGGCCGGGTGGTGATTCAATTATCCCCCCAGACACAACGAGACGATTTTCCGGTACAAACCGGGCTAAGCCACAGGACCGGGAACCAAGGCTCCGAATTTGCCAAACTATTCGACAATTTTACCCAGCCATTTGGTCCGCAGAGTGTTGGACCGCAGACCTTTGGCCCGCAGACCTTTGGTCCACAGACCTTCGGTCTGAGTTCGCCGCCAACCGGCAGGCCCGGTCCGGATCCCTACGGGACGGACAGCCGGCCTCCGGTTCCTGAGTACCGTCCTGACTACAAGACGGAAACCCCGCAGGCTAAAGACCCGTCAGGCCCGTCTGCCGGGAAAACCCAGGATGATACTGAGCGCGGGGACCGTCCGGCAGAAGCGGCAGAGACCCAAAAGCCCGATGAAACCACCGTAAAAAACGCCAAACCCAAAGCCCCGGAAGATGAGCAGGAGAAGATACCCGGCTTTGAGGACGGGGTATTGGCTTTTGCCGGGGCAGCAGCTGTTCACCCGGAAGCGGCGGAGAGCGCCCCTGACCTGGCGCTTCAGGCCGAATTGGCCGATCAGGGTGCCGTCGACGGGGATGGCGCAGCGGACGAAGCCGCCGTCACAGCGGTGGACGCATTGGCGGACGATACCTTTGCGGAGACCGGGGTGGAAGCGGATTTTCTTCCCAACAAGAAGTCCTCCCAAAAGCTGGCATCAGGCGAAGCCGCAACGGAGGAACCTTCCTCCGGCGAAGAAGCCCGCCCCGTCCAACCTACCGCCTTTGACGATACCCCCGCCCATGTCGCTGCCGAAAAACCCGGCGCGGCCGGCCGGAGCGCCGGAGAAGCCGAAACCGGCCCGGAGGCCCTCAAAAAAGCCGCTACGGCGGCGGATACCCGGTCGGCTAACGCCGACAGTGCTAATGCCGACAGTGCTAACGCCGGCAGTGCTAACGCCGGCCGGGCCGGGGAGGCCGCCGCCGCCGTCAGGCTCGCCGGAAAAAAGGTGCCAGGCACCGAAAAAGAAGAGCCGGGCGGACCTGAAAAGAGCCGGGACCGCCGTAAGGAACGGCTGTCCGTTGAGGTCCGGGACCACCGTACCCACCGGCCTCTGGCTGTCGAAGTGAGCCGGAGTGTAGGCGGTGATACTAACCGTGACGCGGGGAGTGGCTTTGGCCGCGGCGGGGAAACGGAAATCATCGTGGAACTCCCCTCTCAGGCGCACAGCCGGGCGGAGACTGCGGCGGGGAAAGAGACCCGCCCTGCTATGGGCTTTCAGGATATGCTGGCGCGTGAGCTTCACCAGAATCTTAACGGCGACATTGTGCGCCACGCGTCAATCATGCTCCGGGACGGCGGCGAGGGGACCATCAGAATGACCCTCAAACCGGAAGCCCTGGGAAATGTAAAGATACGCCTGGAAATGACCGACAACAAGATAGCGGGGCACATCATTGTGGAAAGCAAGGAGGCCCTGCGGGCATTTGAGCAGGAAATACGATCGTTGGAACAGGCGTTCAGGGATTCGGGCTTTGACGGAGCCACCCTGGAAATGGCCGTTGCCTCTGACGGCGGACAGGACGGCGCGGGCCGGCAATGGGAAGGCGGGGAAGCGAGCCCCTTCTTTTCGGAACGGCTGGCCGCGTCAAACTACGAAGCTGCCGTCACCGGTATCAACGACGAAGAATACCTCTGGTTAAGCGGGGGGAGCGGCGGTGAAGGCCGCGCTCAAATCAATATGTTGGCATAGGAGAAAATATGGAAGCGCAAGTCAGTAGTGCACAGAAGTTTAGCCCTCAGGAGATGGTACAGCTCAACAGTCTCGTAAAAGAGCATAACGGCAAGATCAACGAGGGGAGGACCCCCCAGCAGAATCTGGGGAAGGATGATTTTCTGAAACTCCTGATTACCCAGTTGAGCTATCAGGACCCTATGGCCCCCATGGAAGACAAGGAATTCATCGCCCAGATGGCCCAGTTTTCCTCTCTGGAGCAGATGTCCGCTATGGCAAGCGACTTTAACCGGCTCACCAACCTGATAGCCGGGAACGAAGCCTCCGTTGCTCTGGGGAAATCGGTGGAAATCCTTGATGGTGAAAACCTTATCCAGGGAACCGTCAAATCGGTCAGTCGGGGAGACGCCCCGGAGATACTGGTGAACGGCAATTATTACGCATGGGATCAGGTGAAACGGGTTTTTGAGGACTGACTTGTTCGACAACCCGGTTGGTTGTCTCACAAGTCTTGCAGTTTTTCAGGCTAAAGCCTGCAGACCGAAGGTCTGACAAAACTGCGTTTTTTAACGGAAGTTGTTCAGAAACTGAAGTTTCCGAACAACTCTAATAAAGGAGAAAGCGCGATATGATGCGATCATTGTTTTCCGGTGTATCGGGATTACAGAATCATCAGACCAGAATGGACGTTGTTGGTAACAACATATCCAATATCAATACTACGGGCTTCAAACGGGGCAGGGTGAGTTTTCAGGACATGCTCTACCAGCAGTCGGCTGCGGCGGCCCGGCCCACCGAAGACGTGGGCGGCGTGAACCCCAAGGAAATAGGCCTTGGGATGTCCATCGCCTCCATCGACACCATCCACACCCAGGGCTCCCTGCAAACCACCGGGGTCCAGTCGGACCTGGCGATATCGGGGACGGGATTTTTCATCCTCAACAATGGGGATAATTCCTACTATACCCGCGCCGGGGCGTTTAACACGGACCGGGACGGTCTTTTGGTAAACCCCGCCAACGGTATGAAGGTCCAGGGCTGGATGTCCCGTGAAACAAACGGCGTTCAGGTGATGGACACCTCACGGCAGACCGAGGACCTCATCATCCCCATCGGGAGCAAGGACCCCGCGCGGGCGACTACCTCGGTGAACTTTGCCTGTAACCTGGACAAGCGTACGCCCTTCATCGGTGAAGGCGCCGGACAGGCGGAAATAACCGCCGGTACCTGGGGTACGGAAATCAAGGTGTACGACAGCTTCGGTATCGATCATACCCTGCGGATGGAATTAAGCCGTGTTCCCGGTGAGACCAATGTCTGGAACGCCACGGTGGTGGTGGACCCGGAAAACGCGAACCCCACCAACGCCGCCGTGGGTCTGGGGGCAGCCGCTCCTGCCCCCGGTGACGGTAACACCTTTACGGTCAACTTCTCCAACCTGGGGAACCTTGCCGGGGTGACCGATGCCGCCGGAAACGCCTCCCCCGAAACCGGAGCGGTGATCATGCGGGTGGCCTTTGACGTACAGGACGCGGCCGTTGGCGCCGATGGCGCAGTGATCCGTCAGGAATTCGAGCTTAATCTGGGAACCGTGGGGGGGCTCGTGAACAGCATTACCAACTACGCGGAAAAAAGTACCACCAAGGCCTTTACCCAGGACGGCTACACTATGGGCTATCTTGAGAACTACAAGATCGACTCCACCGGGACCATCACCGGGGTGTATTCCAACGGTACCAACCGGACTTTAGGGCAGATAGCCCTGGCCAGCTTTGCCAATCAGGGGGGGCTGGAAAAGGCCGGGGACAACACCTATGTGGTGTCCAACAACTCCGGGAACGCCAATGTGGGGGTCACCAACACCCAGGGCCGGGGTAAGATCATCCCCGGTACGCTGGAAATGTCCAACGTGGACATGGCCGAACAGTTTGTGGACATGATCGTCACCCAGCGGGGATTCCAGGCCAACACCCGGACCATACAAACCGCAGACCAGCTTTTACAGGAACTGTTACAGTTGAAACGCTAGGTTTAACGTCTAACCTAAGTCTGAGGTAAATCCCTCCTCTGCTAGAGGCGGGATTTACCTGAAGCAGTTTCAAAATTGCAATTTTGAAACTGCTACCTTAATTTTAAGGGAAAAGCGGGGCCTTTGACCGCTTTTCCCAAGAGGCAGTTTCAAAACCGTGCGCAATCGGACTCGAAGAGTCCGTGCGCACAGTTAAAAGAGTTTTGGAACTGCCTCGCCTCTCGTTATTTTCTTGATATTTGGATATAAAGAGTAATGATACAAGTAACCCGGCTGGACGGAAAAGAGTACTACCTCAACCCCCATCAAATTGAATCCATTGAATTGCGCCCCGATACGACCCTGCTCATGCTTTCGGGGAAGTACGTTGTCGTTAAGGAACCGATTGTCGACATCATCGACCGGATTGTAGAATACCGCCGCCGTATCGGCGGCTTTAAGAACGAGGAGTAAAGGTAACGCAATATGAATTTATCATCCTTAATTGGTATTGTCGGTTGTTTTGGCATGGTTGGCCTGGGGATTGTCTCGGGAGGCACCGGCCTTATGACCTTCGTGGATATTCCCTCGGTCTTGATCGTGGTATTGGGTTCCTACTTCGGCCTCTTTTCCTTTGGTAGTATCCCCGACACCATTGGTATATTCAAAACCATCGGCTTGTGCTTCAAGAATGTCAGTTTTAACGAAAAAAACCTCATCACCAAGCTGATGTCCATGTCGGAAAAGGCCCGCCGGGAAGGGCTTCTGGCGCTGGAAGAAGAATTGGAAGACCTGGATGATCAATTTATGAAGAAGGGGCTGCGCCTGGTGGTAGACGGCACCGATGCCGAGATTGTCAGGGCCTTGATGGAGACCGAAATGGCCCAGATGGGGGAACGGCACGTTGCAAAAATCAAGGTCGTTAATATGTGGGGTACTCTGGCGCCGGGACTCGGAATGTTGGGTACCGTTATCGGGCTCATTGGTATGTTGAAGAACCTGGAAGATAAATCGGCCCTGGGACCGAACATGGCCGTTGCGCTTATCACAACCCTGTACGGCTCCATGGTGGCAAACCTCATGATGATCCCCTGGTCGGGCAAATTACAGACCATGGACGCTACGGAAGGCAAGGTTAAGGAAATGGTCATTGAAGGGGTGCTTTCCATCCAGGCCGGGGACAACCCCCGTATTCTGGGGATGAAGCTGCTCTCCTACCTCACCCCCGAAGATGCCAAAGCCGTAGAAGCCGAAATTATGAAGGACTAAGGAAGTAAGGGATGGCGAAAAAACAGAAGAAAGAAGCGGGCGGATCAGGCGGTGAATGGATTGTAACCTACTCGGACATGGTAACCCTCATGCTCTGTTTCTTTGTCGCCCTGTTTAACCCCGATGATACGGACCCCTCCCAGATGGCGGCGATGATATCATCCTTTGCCAACCTTGGTATGGGGGCCAACAGCGGGGGGAATACCCTTTCTCCGGGTAAGCTCGCCGAATTGGGGAATACCATCATGTCCCTGCCCTCTATGGAGAAGGGCCGCGCTATGGGGACTGCCTACAAGAAAGCGGTCAGCCTCTTTGCCCCGGAGATCAAAACAAACAGGGTGCAGGTAATGCACGAGGAGCGGGGGTTGATCATCACCCTGGCATCGGACGCCTTTTTTAACCCCGCCAGCGCCCGAATCAATATAGAACAAACCAGAGATATTCTGCTCCGTTTGGGTTCCCTCCTCCGCCTGGGTGTAGGCTTCGGCCACCGAAATGTTCCCGTCCGCAAGGGGCCGGAAGGAGTTGTTGTAGATGGTCTCGAAGGTGGGCCACATCACAAAGAAGGTCAAAAAAAGGGAGATGCCCAACAGCACCTGGTTGGGAGGTACCTGCTGAAGGGACAACGCCTGTTTGATAAAGTTAAGAACGATGGAAATCCTGAGGAAACTGGTCATCAGAATGATGATGCTCGGCGCCAGTGACAGCACGGTAATTAACAGGAGCAGTTGGAGGGAGAACGCCACTTCCCGCCCCGATTCGGGGTTCCGCACCGTGAGGTCGATAAAGGGCACCACCGGGTTCTGCGGTGGGGCGGGGATACTCATGGTCCCTTGGGTGGAAAGCCCCGGAAAGGGCACAGGGATAGCTGGGGATCCCGTTTGGGCCGCAGTTTGCATGACGGGAAGGAAAAACATTGCCAGTAACAAGGCTCCGGTTATGGCCGGTCTACGGTTCATACGCTATAACCCCTTGAGCCTTTCCCGGCGGGAACGGAGACCTAAGGCGGAGACAGGGCCTGTGCCCGGCGAGCCTCCCCCAATCCTGCCAAGCAGCGCCCTGAAATCGGAGAACCGGGAAGGGGCGGCTTCGGCGCTCCGGCGGGAATCATCCAGGAGCATGGCATCCACCGCTTCCTGATCGCTTATCTCGGAGATAGGGGTTACCCCACCCTCCCCCGCACCAATAAGCCAGGCCTTGGTTCCAACGGAGACCACGTAAACATAGCGGTTGGACCCCAGATGGGCGCTGGTAAGAATCTTGAGATGGGGGTTGTGCTGGTCCCGGGGCCGCCCGGCCCGGCGCAAAAAGAAGACCACCCCGTAGACGGCGGCGGCAGTCAAGGCAAGCACCAGAACCATCCTGAGAACGACAAAAACAGAAGCGCCGCCTGAGGGGGCAATGGCTTCACCCGAAGGGGCGTCACTAAAAACGAAAAAACTTTCCGCGGAGGCAGACGCCCCGGATTCGGCCGTATCTGGAACGTCTGCCTCTGTGGACACCGAACCCCCGGACGTTCCTGTTACGGAACCCAAATCCGGGGCATCTTGCGCGGATAAAAAGGCGATGTTGATGAAAAAAATCGCGGCGGTATACAATACCGCTGTCAAGCGTACAGGTGTGCGATTCAGTTTTTCCCCTCCCAAGTACAAACTGATCTCTTTTCGCGGTATTTTATACCGTAATACGCTATGTTAAATCATTTTATAAATACATGCAAGCCCGGTTTACCTCAGTCTCAGTTCAAATCGCTCATTCGTTCTATGGGGGAAACGATTTCTGTGACCCGGACACCGAAATTCTCGTCGATTACCACGACTTCGCCCTTGGCGATGAGTTTGTGGTTCACCAGGATGTCCACCGGTTCGCCGGCGAGTTTGTCCAGTTCGATGATCGTCCCTTCCCCCATGCTTAGAATGTCCTTTATGGATTTCCGGGTACGGCCCAATTCGACGGTCATCTCCATGTAGACGTCCATGATAAGGCCGATATTGCCCTGTTCCTGAGGGGTCACCTGGGGCATCAGATTGGGAAACTGGATTGATGATACATTGGTAGCGCCGCCGATGTTGGACATACCGCCGCCTGCGGGACCCGCAGAGCCGCCGCCCATACCGCCTGCCGCCGTCTGAGGCGCGCCGCCGCCGAGGGAACGGGCCATAGCGCTTGATACCGCCGGGCCGAACACTTCCCAAAGCTTGTGGGACGCGCCGTCCCCCAAATCAAGCTCGTAGACGGCTTGAATAAAGTTGCTCCCCGGCAGGGCGGCGGTTGCCTTGGGCACATTGGCCGCTTCCGGCGAGGATGACGCGATGGATTTATTACCGGTCTTGTCGGTAAGGGCGGTAATCTGGCTCCCCACAATCTGGGAAACCGTTTCGCCGATTACCGACATGGCCATTTCGTCCAGTTCGATGTTTTCTTCCTTGTTCATCAGGCTGGCGATACTCTTGGCGGTATCTTCGGCCATGAGGAAGCTGTGTTCACCGGGGAAACCGGCGCTGAAATCGGCCTTGGTTATGGTTACCATATCGGGCAGGGCCTGGAGCATACTGTCCCGGTTCGTCCAGGCAACCTGGGGCGCCTTAACGCTCACCTGCGCGCCGGTCATGGTGGAAAGGTTGGCTGAAAGGTTGGCCACCGTGGAGGAAAGAAAGGTTTGCAATCCATTACGATCGTCTTCGGAACCCGAAGCCGCGCCTCCGCCTGAATCACCACCCCCCGACAAGAGGGCGTCAATTTCATCCTGAGAAAGAGCGCCGTCGCTCATACTAAATCCTCCCCGTCAGTCGAAAGTTCTTCAAATTCATTCTCCGCAAACTCCGCAATTCTCTTTACGATTTGAACCGCCACCTTTTTGCCCACCACACCGGGGCGGCAGAGGTACTTCTTTTTGTTGCCGATATTCAGGGAGAAAGGGTCCCCCACCCGGACTGTAGCAAGCCGGACCACATCCCCCCTTTGGAGGGACAGCACATCCTTGATAGGAACCTGTATCCTGCCAACTTCGGCTACTACATTTACATCGACGGTTGAAAGCTTTTCCTTGAGGATATTCAGGTTTTCCGTGGTGGTTCCCCGGCGTACCGAGGAATACCAGAACTGGGCGGAAAGCTTGCTGATGATGGGCTCAATGGTGAGGTAGGGAATACAGAAGTTCATCATCCCTTCCACTTCCCCAACCTTGGTTTCCAGCGTCACGAGGACCACCATTTCCGTGGGAGGTACGATCTGGGCGAACTGCGGGTTGGTATCGATCTGCCCCAGCCGGGGCCTAAGGTCGATTACCTGGGCCCAGGCTTCCCGCATATTCCCCAAAATACGGACGATGATCCCTTCCATAACCGACTGTTCAATGTCGGTAAGTTCGTGCTGGCTCTTGGTACTCTCCCCGGTACCCCCGAACAGGCGGTCTATAATGGAAAAAGTTATAGCCGGGTCGATTTCCAGAATGGCGTTCCCCTTGAGGGGGTCCATATTGATGATCGCCAGCGTGGTAGGGGTAGGGATGGACCGGATGAACTCCTCGTAGGTAAGCTGATCCACCGATGCTACGTGAACGTGAACCATGGAACGGAGGTTGGCGGACAGAGCGGTAGTGGTAAGCCGGGCAAAAGTCTCGTGCATAATCGAGACCGTACGAATCTGTTCCTTGGAAAATTTATCGGGCCGCTTGAAGTCGTATATCTTGATCTTCCGGGTGTCCGCCGCCGGCCTGAAATCCTCAGGCTCGGTATCACCGGCGTTTATCGCGGTGAGAAGTTGATCAATTTCATCCTGGGACAGAACCTCTGTCACACCACCCTTCCTTCTTACTTCTTCTTACTTCAGTAAAGGCATGGAGTTTTGACCAAAACCGTTGGTTTTGGCCAAAACTCCAAGAGAAAAAACGAAGTTTTTTCTCACATTTCCATCACATCAAGATTCCTGAACGTAATAATTCGCACCTGGGACCGGGTAAGGATTCTGGTGTTCAGGCCTTCCAGAATTTCCTGCTTGAGCCGGCCTTCGTTTTCCGGCTTCAGTTCCTCCGCGTATTTACTGGCAAAAAAGTTCCGCAGATAATCATGAACTTCTTCCCTGCGGGCGCCCAACTCCGCCTGGGCGGTGTTATCATTCAGGGTATACCCGATAACGAGTTCTACGGAAACCGAATAGGCAGTGACATCCCGGGTCCGGGTTCTTATCGAGAACGGGTTGTTCGACTGGTATTCCGGGCGCTGTCCCTGATAGGCGGTTGACGCTTCCGCCACCGCAGTTTGGCCCTTGCCGCCCTTGTTGAGGACGTTAAAGGTGATAACCGCCACGGTTACAATAAAAACCAGGGCGCCAAGCCCTATGGCCACAAATTTCAGCAAATTCGGCAGCAGACCGCCTAAACCGGCTCCTTTCTTCTTTTTGGAGGACCCTTCCGCCTCCTCGCCGCCGCCGTCAAGATCAAGCTCATCATCACCGTCAGCCATGACCTATCCCTCCTCCGCTTCAAGTATAGTATACAAAATTTTCGACCTGTGCAAATGCCTATAGACAGCTGCCAGATAACTGCTTCAATAAGGTGTCTCGCAGAATAATTTGAAAAATTATTCTGCGAGACATTTATAAATGACCTTCGTCCAAAACAACGACATCCACCCGGCGGTTATACGCCCGGCCTTCGGCGGTGTCGTTTCTGCTGACCGGCCGGGTATGGGCAAAGCCCGCGACCTGGAAACGCTTTTCATCGACCCCGATGTCGGTAAGATAGTGGAGTACACTGATAGACCGGGCGCTGGAAAGCTCCCAGTTGGATTCCCAGGGTCCCGCCGGGTCTATTCCGGTATCGTCGGTGTGGCCCTCAATGCGGATTTGCCGGTTCCGCACATCATCAGAC
>BNVD01000043.1 GCA_025997835.1 Spirochaetia bacterium | reverse complement strand
CGTCATCAGGCGCGCATCACTATCCTTCCATTATCCCACGATTTTAAGGGAAGTACAAGCCTGCGACCAGCAATTCTCAATTTGCATTACTGGCATATATGGGCGGTGTAGCGGACGACCCGCTGCCCGCCCGGACGAACAACAACCTCACTCGAACCAGGCGCTTTTTCCCGCTGAAGGATTCGGTTTACCCGCTAAGACGCCAAAGCATTTCTGTAGGTTGTCGTATGTTCGGGCATCAGGCCGTCCGCCACCCCACCCACCGTTGTAGGTTTTTGAATTGCCTGCTTTAAGATGGGGAAGATACGGGTGGGGCATTTCCGGTGGTTAAATTTAGAATTGCGGCTGGCTTGACGTAACCCGTAAAAAACCGGACAATAGGGTATAAAAACTTTTAGCGGAGGAATTATGAGTAGCATTGCGTATGTAGAAGCCAGAGAAATTCTGGATTCACGGGGAAACCCGACGGTTGAGGTTGATGTGGGCCTGGAGGACGGGTCTCTGGGACGGGCGGCGGTACCATCTGGGGCGTCTACCGGCGATTATGAGGCGGTGGAGCTTAGGGACGGCGATAAGGGCCGGTACCTGGGGAAGGGCGTCCAGAAAGCGGTGGCGAATGTGAATGACATTATCGCGCCGGAGATTGAAGGGATGGATGTCCTGGAGCAGGTTGATCTCGACCGGACCATGATTGAACTGGACGGGACCGACAACAAGGGCAAGCTCGGGGCGAACGCGATCCTGGGGGTGTCCATGGCAGCCGCCCGTGCGGCGGCGAACTTCCTCGACGTACCCCTCTACAAGTACCTGGGGGCCTTTCACGCCAACCTTTTGCCGGTACCCATGGCGAACATCATCAACGGGGGCAAGCATTCGGACAACAAGATCGACTTCCAGGAGTTCATGGTCATGCCCGTGGGCGCCGAGTCCATCCGGGAAGCGGTCCGCTGGACCGCCGAAGTGTTCCACAACCTGAAAAAGCTTCTTAGCGATGCGGGAAAGAACACCGCCGTAGGCGACGAGGGCGGTTTCGCCCCGGATATCGGGAACGAAGAAGCCCTGCAGTTCATCGTTAAGGCCATCGAAAAGGCCGGATACAAGGCCGACGGTGAGCAGTTCGGCATTGCCATGGACTGCGCCTCCAGCGAGCTTTACGGCGAAGGTGAGAAGAAGGGCTACAAGTTCTGGAAGTCCAACCCCGGCAAGCTCTTCAGCGCCGACGAGATGATCGGCATCTACACCGATTGGGTGAACAAGTACCCCATCATCTCGATTGAAGACCCCCTGGATCAGGATGACTGGGCCGGCTATGTAAAGATGACCCAGGCCTTGGGTTCCAAAATCCAGATTGTAGGCGATGACTTCTTCGTGACCAATACCAAGCGTCTGGAACGGGGCATCAGGGAAGGGTCCTGTAACTCGATCCTCATCAAGGTGAACCAGATTGGAACCCTTACCGAGACCTTTGAAGCGGTGGAAATGGCGAAACGCGCGGGCTATACCGCCGTGGTGTCCCACCGTTCCGGTGAAACCGAGGACAGCTTCATCGCCGACCTGGTGGTTGGCCTCGAAACCGGCCAGATCAAGACCGGCTCCATGAGCCGTACCGACCGTGTCTGCAAGTACAACCAGCTTATGCGGATTGAGGACCAGCTTGAAGGCGTTGCCGAATACGCCGGGAAAAAGGCGTTCTACAATCTGAAGAAATAGTTAGGCTGCATACAGCGCCGGGAACCGCCCTGGAGACCGTTTTTGTGGTCTTTGGGGCGGTTTTTTATTCTCTGATAACTTGCTGAGTGGTATGCCGGAAATTCCGGCATACCACTTCCGGGTCCAGCTCGGGGATTTATCAGGTTCGCGCTGTTTCAATGACCCACATCGCGCTTCCGTCTCCACACCATTCCCGCAATGCTCAGGGCCTGTTTATCTCTGGTAATAAATAGTAACAGTATTCCTGCCACGCCAAAAACTATTGCCGTAAGAACAAAGGGTACGCCGTAGGTGATGAACCGGCCCCGGCCCGCGAGCGCGCTTATCAAACGGGGGCTTAACCACAACACCGGAAGGACGGCTATTCCAGAAAAGACCGCAAGTTTCACCGTGTACACTAGCGCCGAGCGTAAAGCCTTTCCCACGGCGATTTGGGGATTCTTCTTCAAAAAAATGAGCAGTAACGCTGTGTTTACGGCGCTTGCAATGGTGAGGGCCAGGGCAACCCCCGCGCCCCGCATGGGTCCCACCAGTACCGCCGCCAACAGCATATTCACCGCAAAGGAGACTACACCCGCTATCGTTGGGGATTTGGAATCACTCTGGGCATAAAAAGCCGGGGCCAGGATACGGTTCAGGGCGATAAAGAAAAGCCCCGGCATGTGGAACCTGAAAGCCGCATAGGTCAGGGCCACCGAATCATCATTAAAACTGCGGGTCTGAAAGAGAAGGCGGATAAGCGCCTCCCCCTGGGCCAATGCAAAAAAAGTGATAGGTATCGTGATAAGCGCGATAATGTCCATTGCGGAGATCAACCGGTCGTTATAGCTGTCCCATTGGCCTGTTTTGGCGTCTTCGGCCAGGTCCGGGAGCAGTACCGTACCGATGGACACGGCGAACACTCCCAGGATCAATTCCTGCAGCCGGAGGCTGTATTGCAGGCTCGACACCACCCCCTCCCCGGCGTTTCCCGCCAGAGCAGTAGAAACCAAATCGTTAAGCTGGTACGCCGCCATGCCGATGATAGTGGGCCCGATAAGGCGCAGCACCTTTTTTGTGCCGGCATTGGTGATGGCCCGCTTTAATCCTGTAAAAAAGAAGGTATATCCCTTTCGCAGCACAAAGGGAAGCTGAATCGCCGCTTCAAGAAAGCCCCCGATGAGGATACCGGTGGCCATGGCCCGCGCGGGGTTTTGGGTGAAGGGCGACAGACCGTAGGCGCAGAGAATCGTCACCAGATTGAGGAGTATGGGCGCAAGGCCCGATGGCGCAAAAACATGAACACTGTTGAGAATGCCCTGAAACAGGGCGGCCAGTGAAATGAATGCCAGAAAGGGAAACATCAATCTGGTGAGGAACACGGTTTCGTCAAATTCCTCCATCCCGAAAAAGGGAATGATCCATGGTGTGAACAGTATCCCTGCGGCAACCGCCAACGACACAAAAAAGGTGAGGAAGGTAAACACGCAGGAGAGGAATTCCCGGATACGCTCCCGGTTATCTTCCAGGAGGTATTCCTTAAAGGTGGGAATAAAGGCCACGGCGATGGACCCTTCGGCAAAGAGGCGGCGGAACAGGTTGGGGATCATAAACGCCACGGAGAATGCGTCCGACAGGGCGCTGGTCCCCAGGAGGCTGGCCTTGGCCATTTCCCGGACCAGCCCCAGAATACGGGAACCCAGGGTAAGCAGGGACAGGGTTGAGCCGTGTTTGAGCAGCGATTTGGGAGAAGAACTCATGGGGATAGTGTAGCGGGGACGGGGGGATGAATGCTACGATACCGTGCCCAGATGCTTCATGCGTTTGTCGTGCGGGGCATTGACATTTTTTACGGAGGAATGGTATTATCTGCCATATCGGGGCGATTAACTCAGTGGGAGAGTGCGCACATCCGGCGCCTTTCCCGTATAGGCCGATTATTGGACGATTAACTCAGTGGGAGAGTGCTACCTTCACACGGTAGAAGTCACAAGTTCAAATCTTGTATCGTCCAATAATCGGCATTTTTGTTTAAGTCGCCGGAAGTGACTTCACACGGTAGAAGTCACTTTGGATAGTAGTAATTTTTGACTATCCTGTGTATGGTTTTTTATACAACGCCGAATTCGGGGGAACCCTTAACCGGTCCCGATATGCCTAATTGCTTGCTATATATAGAAATACGATCTTTTTTATTGTTTTGGAAAACGGGCAACTTGGCATGGTTTTTGCTTTATATTAGGTATGAATATCGTTATGGTTCCAATGGAAAAAATGTTGACTGCCCGTGTGGTACGGCAGAACCCTGCAGCTATCAGTTTTGGAGAAATCAAGACCGAGGTGGTCCGCAAGACCATCCATTTCTTTATTGCCCTGAGCCCCGGCATGGCGGCGATCAACCGGTCTTTTACAGTAGCCCTTTTGATGGCCGGTACCCTGTTTTATGCCTGTATGGAATGTTTCCGTCTTACGGGAATCCAGGTCCCCATGATTTCCCGGCTTACAAAAATGGCCTCCCGCTCACGGGATGACGGCCGTTTTGTTCTGGGACCGGTCACCCTTGGCATCGGCGCCCTGCTTGCCCTGCTCTTATACCCTTCCCCGGCGGCGGCTATCGCCATTTACGCCCTGGCTTTCGGCGATGGCTTTGCCAGCCTGGTGGGTAAACTATTCGGCGCTATGCGTCCCCCCGTCATGATGGGCAAGAGCCTCGAAGGCTCCGCCGCCTGTTTTGTTGCCGTACTGATCAGCGCCTTTCTGGTTTCCCATAACCTTCAAATCGCCCTGGTTGCGGCTCTGGTCGCCACGTTGGTAGAAGCTCTTCCCCTGGGAGACTACGACAATATTGCGATTCCGGTTACCGCGGGGTTTGCGGCGCAGTTGATGCTGTATATTTAAGGGTGGGCGGCGGTGTCCGCTCATGCTTTTTCCCGGCCATCATCCCCCGGAACATACGGAGACAGGCGCGTAGATGCAGAAGCCCTGTATCAAAGCAAAAGGAGCTGTCCATTGAGACAGCTCCTTTCATAAACCGGTATCACTCCGATACTTAGAACTTGAACGCCAACCCGATTTTTCCGTATTCCGTTCCGTAGGCAGCGTAGGTGTTTTCCCATTTGCTGCCGTTCCGGTACCCTGAATACTCATTAAACGTAAAGGTGAGCGATTGGTATTGGTAGCCGCCTTCAAGGAACACACCAATGTTTTTGGTGAAATAGTAGGCGGCGCCAAGATTGACGCCCCACGCCAGACCGCTGGGCGCCTGCGCCGCATAACCGCCGTCGGCACCGCTTGCATCGTTAAATTCGGCCTGGAATTTTTCCGCGTCACCGCCAAGAAAAAAACCGATCCCGTAGCCGATTTTACCGGCGGCATAGATGTCCAGGTTTGCAATTCCAAAATCGGGATGATACGCGATGCGCAGCAGAACCGGCAGCACACCAAGGCCAACATCAAGCACCTCTCTTCCCGCGTACAGGTCTGACGGGTCAGAAAACCCCCGTACCGTCGTGCCGTTGTTGAAGGTGTTAAAGCCCGTCTCAATACCCACGCCAAGCGCCACCCACGGTAGCATATACTCCGCCGAAATATTCCCCCCAATGCTAAAAGCACTCGCTAAATCAAGCGAGCCGGTTGAACCGGTTCCCGTTCCAAACCCCGCTTTGACCAGAATGTTCCCCGGCGTAATTCCACCGCCGGGGGTCTTGAAGTCAAGCGCGGAAAGGCTGGTAAGAGCGACTGCCAGGAGCATAGCTCCCAGCATCACCTTTTTTCTGTTATGCATATATGTTCTCCTTAAGGTGTTTTGTAAGTGACATCGGCAACGGGTACGTTGCCGTAGCAACGGGTACGTTGCCGTGGCAACGAACGTTGCCGCTTTTGTTGGCGCCGGTTGCCGGTGCACGATAACCGGCGCCAAACAGTACCCGCCCGGAAGGGGGCGGGATACTGGGGGGTAAGACAGAAATACTTTACTCGATGGTAAACCACGCGCAGTCTTGACCGCTATTTTGTGAACTGTTTTTACCGTATCCAACTTCGATGAAGTGGGGACCTGCGGTAGGAACGTTTACTACAACTATTGTTGAGAACACGTTATTCGAGCCGTCGCCGGACAACCTACCGGCGTTCCAACCACTATTCATGGTACTAGCCGAATCATCCAAATTCCCGACAAAAGCAAAATCACAGTAGTTTTCTGACGATACCTCAAGGTGTATGATTACGTTTGCGTTTGGAGCCGTGGTGTTAAAATCAACACGAATTTTGCTTGTCTGAGTACCGTCTCCAGTACTTGCCGGTGATTGCCATTTACCGCCCGTTTGCGTCCAAACTGTAGTATAATCCGAACTCACAGTTGGAGTACCGCCCGCAGGATACGTAATACTGCTTATCCGGGGACCGCTCCAAACATCGGGAGAGACGTTAGCTTGAGTAACCCCAACCGCATAGGTACCGGTACTGCTGTTATACGAATCTATTCGTACATAATACGTCTCACCGCTTGTCACCGGGAATGAGATGGCCGTAATATAGTTTCCGGTATAAACGGAGCTCCAAAGTAAGCCGCCGCCACTACTAAGAACAGCCCGGTATATCTTAGCAGTTTTAAAGCCATCACCAAAGTCGCCGCCATCTCGGAACTGGTTCGTCCACAGATAATAGGTACCGCTGCCGGTTGCCGTAAACGAATAGTAGTCTTGTGGACTTGCGGCCAAAAGTTCGCCATTTTCCCAGGCGTTTAAGCTGAGCGGGGTAACGGCACTTCCGGGTGCAAGGAACGAGGACTGGTTGATACCCACCGCATAGTCGCCGGTAGAACCACCATACGAACTTATTCGTATCGTATACGTCTGGCCGCCTGTCAAAGGATAGAGTGTCCTGCCCGAAGTATAGTAACCGTTAGAATCCTGAGATGCAACTGCATAGCGGCTACTGTCAAGAACAGTATTATAAACGCGAGCAGATTTATTGCCGCCACCATAGCTGATACCGCCGCTCTGGTTTACCCACAGATAATACGTACCACTTGTCGGCGCCGTAAACTCATACTCGTCAGTTTGACTTGGGGAGGCAAGATTGCCGTCTTGCCATGTATTCGCGGTAAGCACGATGATACCGGCCCTGGCCGTAATCGTTGCGCTGCCGGCGCCGTCAAGTGGTACGTATTATCTGTGGGTAAACCAGAGCGGCGGTATCAGCTATGGTGGCGGCAATAAATCTGCTCGCGTTTATAATACTGTTCTTGACAGTAGCCGCTATGCAGTTGCATCTCAGGATTCTAACGGTTACTATACTTCGGGCAGGACACTCTATCCTTTGACAGGCGGCCAGACGTATACGATACGAATAAGTTCGTATGGTGGTTCTACCGGCGACTATGCGGTGGGTATCAACCAGTCCTCGTTCCTTGCACCCGGAAGTGCCGTTACCCCGCTCAGCTTAAACGCCTGGGAAAATGGCGAACTTTTGGCCGCAAGTCCACAAGACTACTATTCGTTTACGGCAACCGGCAGCGGTACCTATTATCTGTGGACGAACCAGTTCCGAGATGGCGGCGACTTTGGTGATGGCTTTAAAACTGCTAAGATATACCGGGCTGTTCTTAGTAGTGGCGGCGGCTTACTTTGGAGCTCCGTTTATACCGGAAACTATATTACGGCCATCTCATTCCCGGTGACAAGCGGTGAGACGTATTATGTACGAATAGATTCGTATAACAGCAGTACCGGTACCTATGCGGTTGGGGTTACTCAAGCTAACGTCTCTCCCGATGTTTGGAGCGGTCCCCGGATAAGCAGTATTACGTATCCTGCGGGCGGTACTCCAACTGTGAGTTCGGATTATACTACAGTTTGGACGCAAACGGGCGGTAAATGGCAATCACCGGCAAGTACTGGAGACGGTACTCAGACAAGCAAAATTCGTGTTGATTTTAACACCACGGCTCCAAACGCAAACGTAATCATACACCTTGAGGTATCGTCAGAAAACTACTGTGATTTTGCTTTTGTCGGGAATTTGGATGATTCGGCTAGTACCATGAATAGTGGTTGGAACGCCGGTAGGTTGTCCGGCGACGGCTCGAATAACGTGTTCTCAACAATAGTTGTAGTAAACGTTCCTACCGCAGGTCCCCACTTCATCGAAGTTGGATACGGTAAAAACAGTTCACAAAATAGCGGTCAAGACTGCGCGTGGTTTACCATCGAGTAAAGTATTTCTGTCTTACCCCCCAGTATCCCGCCCCCTTCCGGGCGGGTACTGTTTGGCGCCGGTTATCGTGCACCGGCAACCGGCGCCAACAAAAGCGGCAACGTTCGTTGCCACGGCAACGTACCCGTTGCTACGGCAACGTACCCGTTGCCGATGTCACTTACAAAACACCTTAAGGAGAACATATATGCATAACAGAAAAAAGGTGATGCTGGGAGCTATGCTCCTGGCAGTCGCTCTTACCAGCCTTTCCGCGCTTGACTTCAAGACCCCCGGCGGTGGAATTACGCCGGGGAACATTCTGGTCAAAGCGGGGTTTGGAACGGGAACCGGTTCAACCGGCTCGCTTGATTTAGCGAGTGCTTTTAGCATTGGGGGGAATATTTCGGCGGAGTATATGCTACCGTGGGTGGCGCTTGGCGTGGGTATTGAGACGGGCTTTAACACCTTCAACAACGGCACGACGGTACGGGGGTTTTCTGACCCGTCAGACCTGTACGCGGGAAGAGAGGTGCTTGATGTTGGCCTTGGTGTGCTGCCGGTTCTGCTGCGCATCGCGTATCATCCCGATTTTGGAATTGCAAACCTGGACATCTATGCCGCCGGTAAAATCGGCTACGGGATCGGTTTTTTTCTTGGCGGTGACGCGGAAAAATTCCAGGCCGAATTTAACGATGCAAGCGGTGCCGACGGCGGTTATGCGGCGCAGGCGCCCAGCGGTCTGGCGTGGGGCGTCAATCTTGGCGCCGCCTACTATTTCACCAAAAACATTGGTGTGTTCCTTGAAGGCGGCTACCAATACCAATCGCTCACCTTTACGTTTAATGAGTATTCAGGGTACCGGAACGGCAGCAAATGGGAAAACACCTACGCTGCCTACGGAACGGAATACGGAAAAATCGGGTTGGCGTTCAAGTTCTAAGTATCGGAGTGATACCGGTTTATGAAAGGAGCTGTCTCAATGGACAGCTCCTTTTGCTTTGATACAGGGCTTCTGCATCTACGCGCCTGTCTCCGTATGTTCCGGGGGATGATGGCCGGGAAAAAGCATGAGCGGACACCGCCGCCCACCCTTAAATATACAGCATCAACTGCGCCGCAAACCCCGCGGTAACCGGAATCGCAATATTGTCGTAGTCTCCCAGGGGAAGAGCTTCTACCAACGTGGCGACCAGAGCCGCAACCAGGGCGATTTGAAGGTTATGGGAAACCAGAAAGGCGCTGATCAGTACGGCAACAAAACAGGCGGCGGAGCCTTCGAGGCTCTTGCCCATCATGACGGGGGGACGCATAGCGCCGAATAGTTTACCCACCAGGCTGGCAAAGCCATCGCCGAAAGCCAGGGCGTAAATGGCGATAGCCGCCGCCGGGGAAGGGTATAAGAGCAGGGCAAGCAGGGCGCCGATGCCAAGGGTGACCGGTCCCAGAACAAAACGGCCGTCATCCCGTGAGCGGGAGGCCATTTTTGTAAGCCGGGAAATCATGGGGACCTGGATTCCCGTAAGACGGAAACATTCCATACAGGCATAAAACAGGGTACCGGCCATCAAAAGGGCTACTGTAAAAGACCGGTTGATCGCCGCCATGCCGGGGCTCAGGGCAATAAAGAAATGGATGGTCTTGCGGACCACCTCGGTCTTGATTTCTCCAAAACTGATAGCTGCAGGGTTCTGCCGTACCACACGGGCAGTCAACATTTTTTCCATTGGAACCATAACGATATTCATACCTAATATAAAGCAAAAACCATGCCAAGTTGCCCGTTTTCCAAAACAATAAAAAAGATCGTATTTCTATATATAGCAAGCAATTAGGCATATCGGGACCGGTTAAGGGTTCCCCCGAATTCGGCGTTGTATAAAAAACCATACACAGGATAGTCAAAAATTACTACTATCCAAAGTGACTTCTACCGTGTGAAGTCACTTCCGGCGACTTAAACAAAAATGCCGATTATTGGACGATACAAGATTTGAACTTGTGACTTCTACCGTGTGAAGGTAGCACTCTCCCACTGAGTTAATCGTCCAATAATCGGCCTATACGGGAAAGGCGCCGGATGTGCGCACTCTCCCACTGAGTTAATCGCCCCGATATGGCAGATAATACCATTCCTCCGTAAAAAATGTCAATGCCCCGCACGACAAACGCATGAAGCATCTGGGCACGGTATCGTAGCATTCATCCCCCCGTCCCCGCTACACTATCCCCATGAGTTCTTCTCCCAAATCGCTGCTCAAACACGGCTCAACCCTGTCCCTGCTTACCCTGGGTTCCCGTATTCTGGGGCTGGTCCGGGAAATGGCCAAGGCCAGCCTCCTGGGGACCAGCGCCCTGTCGGACGCATTCTCCGTGGCGTTTATGATCCCCAACCTGTTCCGCCGCCTCTTTGCCGAAGGGTCCATCGCCGTGGCCTTTATTCCCACCTTTAAGGAATACCTCCTGGAAGATAACCGGGAGCGTATCCGGGAATTCCTCTCCTGCGTGTTTACCTTCCTCACCTTTTTTGTGTCGTTGGCGGTTGCCGCAGGGATACTGTTCACACCATGGATCATTCCCTTTTTCGGGATGGAGGAATTTGACGAAACCGTGTTCCTCACCAGATTGATGTTTCCCTTTCTGGCATTCATTTCACTGGCCGCCCTGTTTCAGGGCATTCTCAACAGTGTTCATGTTTTTGCGCCATCGGGCCTTGCGCCCATACTCCTCAATCTGGTGACGATTCTCTGCGCCTACGGTCTGTCGCCCTTCACCCAAAACCCCGCGCGGGCCATGGCCACCGGTATCCTCATCGGGGGCTTTCTTGAAGCGGCGATTCAGCTTCCCTTTGTGCTGCGAAAGGGATATACCTTCTTTTTTACAGGATTAAAGCGGGCCATCACCAATGCCGGCACAAAAAAGGTGCTGCGCCTTATCGGGCCCACTATCATCGGCATGGCGGCGTACCAGCTTAACGATTTGGTTTCTACTGCTCTGGCGGGAAACGCCGGGGAGGGGGTGGTGTCGAGCCTGCAATACAGCCTCCGGCTGCAGGAATTGATCCTGGGAGTGTTCGCCGTGTCCATCGGTACGGTACTGCTCCCGGACCTGGCCGAAGACGCCAAAACAGGCCAATGGGACAGCTATAACGACCGGTTGATCTCCGCAATGGACATTATCGCGCTTATCACGATACCTATCACTTTTTTTGCATTGGCCCAGGGGGAGGCGCTTATCCGCCTTCTCTTTCAGACCCGCAGTTTTAATGATGATTCGGTGGCCCTGACCTATGCGGCTTTCAGGTTCCACATGCCGGGGCTTTTCTTTATCGCCCTGAACCGTATCCTGGCCCCGGCTTTTTATGCCCAGAGTGATTCCAAATCCCCAACGATAGCGGGTGTAGTCTCCTTTGCGGTGAATATGCTGTTGGCGGCGGTACTGGTGGGACCCATGCGGGGCGCGGGGGTTGCCCTGGCCCTCACCATTGCAAGCGCCGTAAACACAGCGTTACTGCTCATTTTTTTGAAGAAGAATCCCCAAATCGCCGTGGGAAAGGCTTTACGCTCGGCGCTAGTGTACACGGTGAAACTTGCGGTCTTTTCTGGAATAGCCGTCCTTCCGGTGTTGTGGTTAAGCCCCCGTTTGATAAGCGCGCTCGCGGGCCGGGGCCGGTTCATCACCTACGGCGTACCCTTTGTTCTTACGGCAATAGTTTTTGGCGTGGCAGGAATACTGTTACTATTTATTACCAGAGATAAACAGGCCCTGAGCATTGCGGGAATGGTGTGGAGACGGAAGCGCGATGTGGGTCATTGAAACAGCGCGAACCTGATAAATCCCCGAGCTGGACCCGGAAGTGGTATGCCGGAATTTCCGGCATACCACTCAGCAAGTTATCAGAGAATAAAAAACCGCCCCAAAGACCACAAAAACGGTCTCCAGGGCGGTTCCCGGCGCTGTATGCAGCCTAACTATTTCTTCAGATTGTAGAACGCCTTTTTCCCGGCGTATTCGGCAACGCCTTCAAGCTGGTCCTCAATCCGCATAAGCTGGTTGTACTTGCAGACACGGTCGGTACGGCTCATGGAGCCGGTCTTGATCTGGCCGGTTTCGAGGCCAACCACCAGGTCGGCGATGAAGCTGTCCTCGGTTTCACCGGAACGGTGGGACACCACGGCGGTATAGCCCGCGCGTTTCGCCATTTCCACCGCTTCAAAGGTCTCGGTAAGGGTTCCAATCTGGTTCACCTTGATGAGGATCGAGTTACAGGACCCTTCCCTGATGCCCCGTTCCAGACGCTTGGTATTGGTCACGAAGAAGTCATCGCCTACAATCTGGATTTTGGAACCCAAGGCCTGGGTCATCTTTACATAGCCGGCCCAGTCATCCTGATCCAGGGGGTCTTCAATCGAGATGATGGGGTACTTGTTCACCCAATCGGTGTAGATGCCGATCATCTCGTCGGCGCTGAAGAGCTTGCCGGGGTTGGACTTCCAGAACTTGTAGCCCTTCTTCTCACCTTCGCCGTAAAGCTCGCTGGAGGCGCAGTCCATGGCAATGCCGAACTGCTCACCGTCGGCCTTGTATCCGGCCTTTTCGATGGCCTTAACGATGAACTGCAGGGCTTCTTCGTTCCCGATATCCGGGGCGAAACCGCCCTCGTCGCCTACGGCGGTGTTCTTTCCCGCATCGCTAAGAAGCTTTTTCAGGTTGTGGAACACTTCGGCGGTCCAGCGGACCGCTTCCCGGATGGACTCGGCGCCCACGGGCATGACCATGAACTCCTGGAAGTCGATCTTGTTGTCCGAATGCTTGCCCCCGTTGATGATGTTCGCCATGGGTACCGGCAAAAGGTTGGCGTGAAAGGCCCCCAGGTACTTGTAGAGGGGTACGTCGAGGAAGTTCGCCGCCGCACGGGCGGCTGCCATGGACACCCCCAGGATCGCGTTCGCCCCGAGCTTGCCCTTGTTGTCGGTCCCGTCCAGTTCAATCATGGTCCGGTCGAGATCAACCTGCTCCAGGACATCCATCCCTTCAATCTCCGGCGCGATAATGTCATTCACATTCGCCACCGCTTTCTGGACGCCCTTCCCCAGGTACCGGCCCTTATCGCCGTCCCTAAGCTCCACCGCCTCATAATCGCCGGTAGACGCCCCAGATGGTACCGCCGCCCGTCCCAGAGACCCGTCCTCCAGGCCCACATCAACCTCAACCGTCGGGTTTCCCCGTGAATCCAGAATTTCTCTGGCTTCTACATACGCAATGCTACTCATAATTCCTCCGCTAAAAGTTTTTATACCCTATTGTCCGGTTTTTTACGGGTTACGTCAAGCCAGCCGCAATTCTAAATTTAACCACCGGAAATGCCCCACCCGTATCTTCCCCATCTTAAAGCAGGCAATTCAAAAACCTACAACGGTGGGTGGGGTGGCGGACGGCCTGATGCCCGAACATACGACAACCTACAGAAATGCTTTGGCGTCTTAGCGGGTAAACCGAATCCTTCAGCGGGAAAAAGCGCCTGGTTCGAGTGAGGTTGTTGTTCGTCCGGGCGGGCAGCGGGTCGTCCGCTACACCGCCCATATATGCCAGTAATGCAAATTGAGAATTGCTGGTCGCAGGCTTGTACTTCCCTTAAAATCGTGGGATAATGGAAGGATAGTGATGCGCGCCTGATGACG
>BNVD01000042.1 GCA_025997835.1 Spirochaetia bacterium | reverse complement strand
TCCAGCACCCGGCGGGCCATGAGCTTCGCCGGTTCCTCCCCAAGCCAGGTATGCCGGTCCCGGTCCGGTGAATCATCAGTATGCGAATCGAGGTAGTCCCCATCATCAGGGGCCTCCAGTGTCCTGAAGCGGACCCCTTCAACACCATCTACAATACGGAGGCCGGGAAACAGCGCCGCAATTTTTGGACGCAGGCCAATCTCAAACTCTGAGCCCGACAGTATCCATACCTGGGAGCGGGCCAGCTCCGCCATCTGCCGCGGTGTGGGCTCGTAGTCGTGGGGGTTCTGCCCCGGCCCCGTAAGGACCAGTGTCCGTACCTTCTGTCCGGCAATGCGGCGGGTAAAGTACGTTTGCGGAAGTATACTCACGGTGATGACGGGTGTACCTGCAGCACTGCCGGAATTGGCGGACTTGCCGGAACAGGCGGCAAAGGAGAGGATGGCAAGCAACAGTAAAAAAGCATAGTGTGAAATGAGCATACGCCGGTTAATCATAAGGGACGATGCGCGCCGTTTTAATGTCGTATGTTCTCTAAAGTTCATGGCGTTTAAACAGCGCAAACCTGATTGTTCAAGGTACAAACCAAGTTTCGTTTTACCGATCACGCTCAGCCTCATTTTTCAACACTTCTTCGATTTCTTCAATCGAAGGTAACGAAGACCGGTAATTTTCAGGCAGTAAATGAGCAATATCATATTCCGAAATACCGATTGGCTCTGTGCTGCTTTCTAAGGCATATTGCGCTACAATATTGTCCTTCGTTTTGCAAATCAAAAGTCCAATGGTCGGATTGTCCGTTTCTTTTTTCTTTTGGTGATTCACGGCGGAAACATAAAAACCCAACTGTCCCACATCTGAAGGATTAAACTCTCCGGCTTTTAATTCAATCACAAAATAACAGTGAAGTTCCACATGATAAAAAAGCAAGTCAAGAAAAAATTCTTTTTCACCAACTTGCATTGGAATTTGCCGCCCGACATACGCAAACCCCCGTCCCAGTTCCAATAAAAATTGGGTAATATTTTGTGTAAGCGCATCTTCTAATTCCCTTTCGTTGTAGTCTTTGCGCAACATAATAAAATCAAGCTTGTAGGGGTCTTTGAGAAGTTCGCCCGCTAAATCGCTTTGTGGTTTAGGCAGCATTGTAGTAAAATTATTAACCGACTTTCCATGCCGTGCGTAAAGTTCTGAATCTAAAAAATTAAGCAGAACAGCACGGCTCCAACCATTCTCAATTATTTGATTGATGTAAAACAATGCTTCTTCTACATTTTTGCAACGACTTATAAGCTCGACATGATGCCGCCACGGTATTTCTCCAAGAATAACTGGAAAAGGCATTAGATCACCACCTTGGTGACCTAATGCAGATTGTTGCTTTTCAATAGCTTGCACGCTGTTTTCTAATTGTAATTGTGCACCAAGCTGGTGCACAATTGGATATGATTGAGAATAAAACAGATAGAATTTGCGGATATTCTGCAGATTACGAAGAGAAAATCCCTGCATATCAGGGAATTCTGCACGTAAATCGGCGCTCAAAAGGGTTAAGATTTTATCTCCCCATTGGGCTTCATTTTGCCGTGCGGCAATATCGGCTCCCAAACTCCAGTAAAGTTCCAACATAGCGCTATTTATCCGCACTGAAGCCTTAATTTGACTTTGGCGAATTCGGTTTTTTATGTCTTTCAACCATTGGGTGTATGTCTCGCTAAATTCCAACATTGTTTCTCCCATTCAGTGTCAGCTTTTTTTCTTTACTCGATCCCATAGCCCCAAGTCCACGATGGTATATTGATAAAAGATTGTACAAGTGTTCCCAAAAATACTTATCAAAAAATCAGAATACGTGTTATGTGCGAGGGCAAGGGGATGAGGGGAACCATACGCCCGTATATGCCTTCCCGTCTGCGTTATCTTCAATCGCGCCCTTTCGCTTTCTTCCTTCCCAACACCGCCCGCACCAGCCCAATCCCCCACCGTACCGGCAGCGGCTCCATGCGCCCTTGTACCTGTTCCAGTGACTTGATGATCGGCAGGTGTTGGGGACAGTGCTGTTCACATTTGCCGCACTTAACGCAGTTTCCCGCGCTGCCGCTTTGGGCGGAAGTGAGGGTGGCGCTGGTGGCGTACTGCTGCATACCCTGCATCCAGCCCAGCGCAAAAGAGGTGTTGTAGGCGGCGAAACAGCCGGGAATGTTGACGTTCCGGGGACAGGGCATACAGTAGTTGCACCCCGTACAGCGGACCTTATAGGAGCTGTTGAAGACCTCCAGCACCTGACGGTACACTTCCCGCGCGTCGCTCGTGAGCGTTTCCGGATCCGCAGTATTGGCGATGGCGATGTTTTCCTCAAGCTGTTTGGGATCGTTCATCCCCGAAAGGAGCAGGGTTACTGCGGGATGATCCCATACCCAGCGGAGGGCCCAATCGGCGGGGGTACGGTTACTGTCGGCCTTTTTGAAGATCGCCGCCGCAGATGGGGGAGGGGAGGCAAGACGGCCCCCCAGCAGGGGTTCCATGATGATCACCGGGATCCCCAGGGCGGCGGCTTTTTCGAAGCCCACCTTACCGGCCTGAAAATTTTCCCCGGTGTAGTTGTACTGTATCTGCACAAATTCCCAGGGGTAGACTTCCAATAGCCTGAGAAATTCATCCTGACTCCCGTGGAAGGAAAACCCGATTTGCCGGATTTGGCCGGACTCCTTTTTTCGGGCGATCCATTCCTCAATCCCCCAGGACTTGAGCTTCTCCCACATATCCATGTCGGTGAGCATGTGCATCAAATAGTAATCGATATGATCCGTCCTGAGCCGTTCCAGTTCCCTGGTGAAGTACTTTTCAAAATCCGCAGGGCCCTTGAGGAACACCAAGGGCAGTTTTGTGGCGATATACACCTTGTCCCGGGCCTTGTTCTTTTCCAGAATTGTTCCCAGCGCATCTTCACTGCCGCCGTATATATAGGCGGTATCGAAATAGTTCACCCCGGCGTTGATCGCCTCCATGATGAGCCATTCGGTTTTCTGCATATCGATGGCGCCAAGACGGTTTCTTGGGAAGCGCATACAGCCGAATCCCAACACCGACAGTTGATTACCCGATTTTGTGTCTGTTCTGAATTGCATTACACGCTCCCGATAAGTTGTTCAAGCTCGTCTACCAGACGGCCAAAGATTTTACACGCCGCTTCCACCGGCGCAGGCGCGGACATATCAACCCCTGCGACCTTGAGGGATTCGATGGGAAACCGGGAGCCGCCTGATTTAAGGAAGGTGAAGTAGTCTTCCTGTTCTTTCCTGCCTCCGGACAGCACCCGTTCCGCCAGCGCCAGTGACGCGGAGATTCCGGTGGCGTATTTGTACACGTAGAAAGCCCGGTAAAAGTGGGGGATACGCAATCCCTCAAGATCGCTTTCCGTTTCAAAGACCATAGCGGGACCAAAGTATTTGATCAATAGCGCACGGTATTCTGCGCGGAGGGTATCCGCCGTTAAAGGGACGCCGCTTTCTTCAAGCTCATGGGTGCGCTTTTCGAATTCGGCAAACATGGTTTGGCGGTAGAGGGTGGAGAGCAGATCGTCCGCCCGTTTGTTGACGAGGTACAGTTTGAGTTCCTTTGTGTCTGTCTGCCCACGCAAATAGCGAAAGAGGAGTTCTTCATTAAAGGTACTGGCAACCTCGGCCTCGAAGATGGTGTAACTGTAGTGCATGAAGGGGTTTGAGCGGGCGGAATACCAGGAGTGCATGGAGTGGCCTCCCTCGTGGGCCATGGTGAACACATCCCGTATGGAATCTTCCTTGTAGTTCATGAGGATGTAGGGGTCGCCGGTGTAGCCCCCGGCGGAAAACGCGCCGGACCGTTTGCCCCGGTTTTCGTAACGATCCGCCCAACGGGCGCGGAGGCCGGAGCAGAGGGTGTTGACGTATTCATCGCCTAACGGCATCAGGGCGCCTGCGATCAGATCTACCGCTTCGTTCCAGGTGGTACGCTTTACTGCCTGGGAAGTGAGGGGGACGTAGACATCGTAGTGCCGCAGTTCTTCTACGCCAAGTACCTGTTTCCGCAATGCGTAGTAACGGTGCAGGGGTTCGAGGTTGGCGTTTACGGTGGACACCAGATTGTCGTAGACCGTCTGGGGGACATCGTCCGGGAAGAGGGCTTCCGCCAGGGCGGAAGGGTAGCCGCGGATTCGTGCGCGGATACAATCGTTCTTTACCGAACCTGAGTAGAGCGCGGCCAGCGTTGTCTTGTGAGTTTCGAACTGACCGTAGAACTGCTGATAGGCCTTGCGGCGGAAGCCCCGGTCCGGGTTTTCCATAAAGACCGGCCATGTGGATTGGGAGAGGGGCCGCTTGCCCTCCTCCGTATCCAGTTCGCCGAAGTCGAAGTCCACGTTGGTGAGTACCGAAAAGGCTTCGGAGGAAAGTCCCTCTCCCTCGGCGTGAAGGGCGATGATCCGCTCCTCTTTGTCGCTTAAGATGTAGGGCTTGTAGCGCAGCAGTTTCGACAGGTATACGCGGTAATCCGCCAGCCGGGGGTGTTTAAGGAAAGCCGCCATCGCCGCGTCGGGGATAGCCTGGATTTCCGGCGCGTCCCAGGAAGCGGCGGCGTGGGCACGGGCGGCGGCCATGGCGAACTTGCCGTTCATGGTACGCGCCGCGTTGTCCCCCTCATCCTCGGTCTGCCGGAGACTGCAATAGGACCCCAGCCGTTCTTCCAGAAGCCCAAAGTCCCGGCTAAAATCGAGGTAATCCGCCAGAGATTCTGCGGACTTCCCCAGGGTGCCCTGAAAGCCGCTTATACGCTTCATTTGGGTTTCGTAGGAGGCAAGCCCGTCATTCCAGGCTTCGTCATTACCGAATAAGGTTGAAAGGTCCCAGGTGTCTTTTGGGTCGACCCCGGAACGGGGGGGGATTTGTTCGTGTGCCATAGAGCCATGATAGGGGATTTGACGGAGACGGTCAATGAGAATATCCGTACTTTCACCAGATTGGTGTGCTGCGGATTCCCCCGGGTCCTTACGGCAATATATTCAGTATATCCAAAGCGCTGCCGCAGAAATACGTGGGCTGACACGCGGTAAGTTCTTCAATGCTGCCGTATCCGTAGGTAACGGCGATAGAATCTATGCCGTTTTTACGGGCGCCGTCAATATCGAATTTCCGGTCGCCTATCATAATGGTTTCCTGTTGTATAAGGCACTTCGTTTCAAGCAGGTTTTGTATAATCGCGTCCTTTTCCGACAGGGCGCCTCCTTCTCCGGGAGCGGCAGCAACCGTATCGAAATAGCGATCGATGCTGAAAAGCTGCAATACTTTCCGGGCGAACTTTTCAGGTTTTGAAGTGGCCACCATGCAGCTATAGCCGCGCTCGTTCAGGGTCCGCAGTACCGTTTCCATATCATCGTAGAGTTTGTTTTCAAATATGCCCTTTGCCGCGTAATATTCCCGGTAATACTCAATGGCCTTTTTGGTATCATCTTCGTCAAAGGAATAGAATTCAGAAAATGATGCTGCAAGGGGAGGGCCGATAAAACGGGCCAGGGTTTCATACCGGTCTTCGGCAATATTAAACTTGCTTAAGGCGTATTGCACAGACCTGCTGAGTCCCACGTATGGGTCGGTCAGGGTGCCGTCCAAATCAAACAGAACGTTTTTGTATTTCATGATTCACACTCCTCCGCGCAGAGTTACTGCCAGTTCTTTCCACACTATCTTGTCCGCCGCCGGGAGATGGTTAAACTCATCCTGTCTGCCGTAGGCCGAAAGTTCGATAAACTGCCCGGCCCGCTCAAGCAGCGCCTCAAAGCGGCTCTGGTGGAAGTCGACGAGCCATTGGGGAACCCTTCGGGGTTTGTCTTTCACCGTTACCAAAAGCCGCCCGTAGTGGGGGGCGCAGAGCCCTTCCGACGCGGTAAATGCTTCCCGGAATTCCGTTTCCTCCGGGCCGTCGCCGCCTGATTCGGCAAGAAAGCTTAAGTACTCTTCTTCGATATGATCCCGCTCCACGCAAACCGGGCAGCGGCCTTTTGGGTTCCAGGGTTTCCGCGTTTTAAATGACTGAAGCCGGTCGTCCAGAATGTCCCGGCTTAAGATAGCCACCGCAAGGCCGTCCCTAAAGGATTCCAGGTTTTGGGCGTGGGCGCTGCAGAAGCCCCCGGCGGCCCGGTACTCCGCCCGGAAGCCCCGGTCGGAAACGTGTTCAAAGAGCATATTGTCGATGTAGCGCCGCTGCCGGTCCGCCACGATACGGCAGAGGGGGCACCCCGGCAGGGCGCAGGCTTTCTGGAGTTCAAAAAAATTGATATGCCGGGCCAGAGCCATCAGCGCCGTTCCTCAACCGTGCCGTCTGCGTGGGCGATAAACACCACCGGCCTCAGCCGGGTAAAGAGGCCGTTTTCCACCACTCCGGGGATACGGTTGATTTCCGTCTCAAAGGCCGCCGCGTCGATAGGCGTCTTGAACCGGCAGTCCAGGAGCAGGTTTCCGTGTTCGGTGATCACCGGCCCGGCCTTGCGTACCGCTTCCCGCAGCAGTGCCTCCGCCCCCAGCGCTTCCAGCGCCGCTTGCGCGGGAAGACGCGCCTCGGGTACCACCTCCACCGGAATGGGGAACTTGAGCCCCAGTGTATCGTTGAGCTTGGTTTCATCCACCACAATGGCGTAGGCCGCCGACGCGTAGGCGATGATCTTTTCCAGCAGCAGGGCACCGCCGCCGCCTTTGACACAGCGATTCTGTCCGTCCACCTCATCGGCGCCGTCGATGGTCAGGTCAAGCTTTCCGCCTATCTCTTTGGAGTTCAGGCTGAACAGGGGGATGCCCCACTTTTCGCACTCAATGACGGTCTGAAAACTGGTAGGCGCCGCCTTGATGTCTTTGAGTTTACCCGCCGCCATAAGCGCGCCGATGTGCCGCACCGCAGGAATGGCGGTGGACCCCGTACCCAGCCCCAGCTTCATCCCGCTTTTCACCAGCGCTTCTACCGCCCGTTGTCCCGCCAATTCCTTCATCATCTGCTGGTTCATCTCGGTACCTCACATGTGTATTCGGGACATAAGCCGGGTGGGAAATTCGGTACCCATAAAAAAGAGATACTGATAGATAGCCTGCCGGATCAGCATATCGTAGCCGTTCCGTACCGGGCAGCCCGCCTGTGCCGCCCGGCTTAAAAACAGGGTCCGTTCCGGCTTGTAGATCAGATCCATCACCATCTCCTTCCCGGAAAATTTATAGTCCGGCAGAGGATCGTTTTCATTATAGGGCTCCATCCCCACGGATGTGGTCTGGATGATGATGTCGTTGTAGCGGCTCATCATCTCCACCCCATCGGAGTCGGCGCTTCCCCATGCAAAGCGATAGGGCTGGGCCAGCCGCTTCGCCCGGATCAGGGTCCGGTTGAGGATAAGCGCCTTGCCCTTGAGCCGGTCCACCTCGGAGGCCACCGCCCGCGCCGCGCCGCCCGCGCCGATAATGGTTATCCGCTTTCCCCGCAGGTCCTTCTTCCCGATAAATTCCAAAAGTGAATCCGAAAAGCCCCGGCTGTCCGTATTATACCCCTTCCAGCCTTCGGGGGAAGCCACAATGGTATTGCAGGCCCCGACAGATCGTACCTCATCGGACCGGGATACGAGATAGGGCAGCATCTGTTCCTTGTAGGGCACCGTCACCGAAACCCCCTTAATCTCCAGACGCTTCGCCAGTTCCAGAAAGGTTTCCAGCGAATCGGCGGGAAAGGGAATATACACCGCGTCGATGTTTTCTTCGGTATACACCAGATTAAACAAGCGGGGGCTTGAAGTCGCCATGAGGGGATACCCCGTAATCCCGTAAATCGCCGTCCGGGCATTGATTTTGCGGAACCGGTAGAGCTTCACCAGATCCTGGGGGTTAAGCTGCCCCGGCGCTCCCGGAGGCATATCCGGCTCGTCTGTGGCGGAGACATACGTCAAACAGGAGCCCAGCTTGTCGGCGAGAATCCGGGTATTGGTCCCCAGATGCCCCATTCCCAGAAGTATCTTCTCAAGCCCCCGTGTTTCGTCTGCCGCCTGGTATATCCGCACCACATCCGCAAGGGATTGGGGGGTTACCGCCACCTTGGCAATCTCGTCCCCTACATGGAAGAGCCTCCGCAGATGCCCCGTCAGGTCACCATCCATCCCCTGGGTATTGTGGAAGGACCGGATAATCCGGGTACCGAAGGTCCGTGCCGCCTCTTCCAGACTGGGGACATTGAGGTCCTCCTCCAAATCCACATAAGCAAAGTTTTTCCGTAAATCCGCGCTGGCATAGGCCAGCCCCTTGGAGAACAGGGTGATTCGGGCCCCTTCGCCCCCGGTAAAATGCCCCCCGTCCGCCGTCCGGCGTATGGTGAGGATCACCGGCACCCCCGCCTGTTCGGGAAAGCCGCGGATCAGGAACCGCTCGTCCGGGTCCAGGCAATCTACCCGGAGTTCCGCGAGGTCAACGTATTTCCGGTATTTTCCCAGAATCTCAAGGTTCCGGCCTATGGTCTTCCCGGTCAGGCAAAGGCATGATTTAGCCATGTAAACTCCAAGGATTAAAAGTCCGGCAGACTTACCAGTCTGAACGATAGATGAAAATAGCCGTTACCAGGCCGTTCCGGTCGTTGTTGAACCGGGCCGTCATAGGCCAGGACCGCCCGGTGACCGGGGCCAGCGAACAGTCGGCGGCCACCGTGGTCCCATCCCCCAGAATGAGGGGAATCACATTCCGGTTTTCCCCCACCTTTATCCCGAATGCCGCCCGCAGTCCGACCTGCCAAACCCGGTCCTTATAAAAGTAGAATTCCTTGTCCCCGTAGGCAAAGACCACATCGTCCTGCCATTCCTCCTGCCCCCGCACCGCGTATACCGACTTGGGCAGTCCCAGCCGGCCCACCAGTTCCTCCAGGGTAAGCCCCACAAAATCCAACGGGTCTGTTTGACCCGACGGGTCCATTGGACTTGTTCCCGGTGTAGCGCCCGCAGTCTGAGCCCAAAGTGAAAGGGGAAGGATGATAAAAAGGGCCGCCGCGCACAGGCGCCGGAAATGTCCCATGCGGGTATGGTAACCCGCGGGGAGGGGGGATGGCAAGTAGATGTGCCCGGCAGCAATTCTCAATTAACCACAAGCTACCGGGGGCGCGTCCGGCGGATGAACTATTTCCGCGCTTCCAGCACCACCGCGTCCCGCTGGGCGACGAGGCTAAGTTCCGCCGCCTTAAAGGCGTGGTCCTGGGTCATGGCGTTTTCTGTGCGGTTAAGGCAGTCGAGGATCAGTTGGCCGAAATAGGGGAAGCCCACTTTGCCTTCCACAGGGTAGTAGGTTTCTTCCTTGCCGTTTGCCAGAAAGACATGGCCGCCGCCTGAACCCTTAAAGCCCAGATTCATGTACTTGCGCTGTTCAATAAAACCTTCGGTGCCCAGAATAAAAAGGCGTCCGTCCCCCCACATCTGCAAGCCATCGGGGGTAAACCAGTCAACCCGGAAGTAGCCTGTAGCGTTGTTGTCCAACACTATTTCTGCGTCCCCAAAGTCATCCAGTTCGGGATACTGGGGGTGGTTGTAGTTTGCAATCTGACTGTGTACTACCTTGCCGTCCTTTGCGCCGGTATAATGGAGTATTTGTTCAACATTGTGGCTGCCTATATCGCAGAGTATGCCGCCGTAGTGTTTCTTGATAAAAAACCAGTCCGGGCGGCCCCCCGCGCCCAGCCGGTGGGGACCGAAGCCGATAACCTGTATTACCCGTCCTATGGCCCCCTGTTCCACCAGCTGTCCCGCAAAGACCGCAGATTCCACATGAATACGTTCACTGTAATATACGGCATATTTTTTCCCGGTTTTTTTCACCGTATCCCGTGCCGCCGCCAGTTGGTCCAGGGTGGTGAGGGGCGCTTTATCGGTAAAGTAATCCTTCCCCGCCTCCATTACCCTGATCCCCAGAGCACAACGTTCGTCGGTCTTGGTTGCCCCGGCAACCAGAATAACTTCTTTGTCATTCAGAATTGCTTTTTCACTGTCCGCCGCTTTTGCATCGGGGAATTTCTTCCCAAAATTTTCCATGTACGCAGGGTTTTCATCATAATAACTTTTAAGTACGCCCCCCGCCTCAATTAACCCGTTGCACATACCGTAGATATGGCCGTGGTACAGACCAATTGCCGAAAATACAAAATCGCCTTTTTTTACCACCGGCGCAGGCTTGCCCTCAGGCGCGTAGTTCATTCCATCAGATACGTTTACCATAATAACCTCTTTTTAGTGCGGCAACAGACCAAAGGTCTATCAGACCTCTGGTCTGTTGCTGCACTAATTTAATCGAAGCGCAACAATGTTGCGCAGAAGCCCTCCCAATGTCTTAACCCGTTTCAATTCCTCCCGCGATAGTCCCCGAATAGGGCAGAACTCAGGGGCACACAACACGGGGACACGCAGGGGGGCTTATTTGCCTGCGGTGTGTGCAATTACTGGGCGCGCCGAACCAGCCGGAAGCCCACAGTCTCGATCCGATACCACGGGCGGAAGTAGTCCCGATAGTACACCGTGCAGCTTGTCTCATCGCTGTGCCAAGTGCCGCCCCGGCCCACCCGGAAAGTGCCGGCAGCGGGACCCGCTGGGTTTGTCACCGTGCCGGTATTGATGCTACTTTCATACCAGTCATAGCAGAATTCCCCCACATTCCCGCTCATGTCGAACAGGCCGGCCAAATTCGCCGGCTTTGTCCCTACCGGATGAACGCCCCAGTCTTTGTTGGTGTCGGTCAGATCGTAACTATTAGGATTATACCACGCCACATCGCCCACGGTCCCGCTTCCCGCATAGGTATAGCCCCAGTTTGTTGCGTTGCCCTGGTTCCCACCGCGCGCGGCGTACTCCCACTCCGCTTCCGTTGGCAGCCGGTACCCGGTCGCGTTCGCGTTTACTACTACCGTGTCCGCAGCCGTTTCAACTCCGCTGGTGTTGTTCGTCGATACCCGCAGTACCTTGCTTCTGTCGCTAAAGTTCGTGGTCCCCGCAAGGTAATACGCCGGTGTCAGTCCGCTTATCTCGCTGTAGGCGTTGCACCACACAATAGCGTCACGCCAGGTGATAAACGTTACCGGACGGCTCGCTTTTTGCGCCGCTGTCCAGCCATGGCTTTCGTTGGTTGTCCCCGTGCCAGGAGTTCTTCCCGCCATCTCGTGCCCTTCCCAGCCGGGATTGGCAAAGGTGTACTGCGCCGTTCCACGGTCGCTTGACACCGCCCAGTCGTACACTTCCTTCCATAACTGGTACGTGGTTTCATATTTGGCCATGGTAAAGGGGCTGATGTCTACCGTCCGGCCTACGAGAAATATCCAGGTGCCGTTTGTGGTAGTTATGCTTCCCCCGTCCAAACTTACCATTGTCCGGTAGTCTGCCGGGGTAGTAAAGCTGTAGTTCGTACCAGGGGGATTAGGGGTATCAGTGGTATATGCCACCTCCACTACCTCACTGTCCGTCATACCCGCCGCGTACGCGATGGCTTTAAGCGTGGCGGGAAAAGCGGAAAGCCTAAAGGTGCCTGAGTATAGGGTCCCGTTGCTTGCAGTGGGGGTTACTCCGGTAGTGGTGTAGTAGATAAGCGCCCTCGCAGTCGTGCAGCTAAGGGTTATAATCTGCTCCCTGCTGATAATTCCTGTCCCCGGACTTACCGTGGGGGCAGCAACCTGGGCCTGGGTATACGCCGCCACCAATACCGCGCTGTCGGTTATGCCATCCTTGTACGCGATGGCTGTAACCGTGGCGGGAAGGCTGGCAAGTGTAAAGGGGGTACGGTATTCAGTCCCGGTACTCGCGGTGGGAGTTGTGCCATCGGTGGTGTAGTAGATAATCGCCCCCGGAGTCGTGCTGGCAAGGGTTATAGTCTGCACCGTGCCGATAGCTCCTGCAGCCGGACTTGCCGTGGGGGCGGCGGCCTGGGGACCAGCTGTATATGCCGCTTCCAATACCGCGCTGTCGGTCATGCCCACCTTGTACGCGATGGCTTTAACCGTGGCGGGAAAGCCGGCAAGTGCAAAGGGGGCACTGTATTCAGTCCCGGTACTCGCGGTGGGAGTTGTTCCATCGGTGGTGTAGCGGATGGTCGCTCCCGCAGTCGCGCTGGTAAGGGTTATGGTCTGCCCCACGCTGATAATACCTGCCAGCGGACTTGCCCTGGGGGGTGCAACCGGCAGGGCAAGGGTATACGCCGCCGCCAATACCTCGCTGTCGGTCAGGCCCACCTTGTACGCGATGGCTGTAACCGTGGCAGGAAGGCTGGCAAGCGTAAAGGCGCCTGAGTATACGGTCCCGTTGCTTGCGGTGGGGGTTGTTCCATCGGTGGTGTAACGGATGGCCGCTCCTTCAATTGTGCTGGTAAGGGTTATGGTCTGCGTCGCACTGATGCCTCCTGCCCGCGGACTTGCCGTGGGGGTAGCGACCGACAGGGCCTGGGTATACGCCGCCTGAAGTACCTCGCTGTCGGTCATGCCCGCCCTTACCGCGATTGCTTTCAGGGTGGTTCCCATGTTTACCGTAATGGCGGTGGTGTAGTGGGTACTGCTTGCCGTGGGGGTAGTATTGTCAAGGGTGTAATAGATGTCCGCCAATGCCGTAGTCGTACCAAGGGTTACCGTTTGGGGTCCGGCGTAGGTTCCCGGCCCCGGACTGACAATGGGGGTGGCGACCCACCCGGCCTGGGTATACGCCGCCGTCATTACCGCGCTGTCGGTCATACCCGCCTTTACCGCGATAGCTTTCAGGGTGGTTCCCATACTTACCGTAAAGGGGGTGGTATAGCGGGTACTGCTTGTCGTGGGGGTAGTTCCGTTGATGGTGTAATAGATATCCGCCCCTGCCGTAATGCTGGCAAGGGTTACCGTCTGGGGTTCAGTGTATGTTCCTGCCTCCGGACTTGACGTGGGGGCGGCGACCGACCCGACATTGGTATATTCTGCCGTCAGTACCGCGCTGCTGGGCATGCCCGCCTTTACCGCGATTGCTTTCAGGGTGGTTCCCACACTCACCGTAAAGGGGGCGGTATAGGGGGTGCTGCTTGTCGTGGGGGTAGCTCCGTCAAGGGTATAATAGATGTCCGCCTCTGCCATAGCGGTAGTAAGGGTTACCGTCTGGGGTACGGTGTAGGCCCCTGCCCCCGGAGTGGCAGTGGGGGCGGCAACGCCGGCGGACAGCGTGGGGGTTGCCGTTGCGGTTTTCCCGGCGCTCGTGTTACCGGTAACATCCACCGTCTGTACCGTAAAGGTATATGCCTTGTCATTGGTCAGGCCGGTAATCGTGCGGGTCTTGGTTCCCTTGGCAACAGGTACCGATATCGCAATCTGAGCCGTGCCGTTCGTATAGGTGATTACCACTTTTGCGAAGTCGCTATCTGCGGGCTCCGTCCAGACAAGAAGTACCTGCGAGGTTCCGGCGACTGCGCGTAAACTGCCTACCTCCGCCGGGGCGGTGATGTCGTCATCGCCGGTAGTCTTGGGGCACCCGGTAAAGAGCGTTACCAGTACCGCCAATACAATACTCATTTTGAACACGTTTTTCATACAATACTCCTTATAAATGCCGGTCTTCAGATCCGGCAGACCATTGGCCCAACCACTATAACTATAGTCCAAACGCTTACATTTATCAAATAATTTGCCCATACCTCTGGTATCGGCTTTACTGCAAACAGTTGTTAGCCTCGCCGCCCGCAT
>BNVD01000041.1 GCA_025997835.1 Spirochaetia bacterium | reverse complement strand
GGGCGGTAAAATCCTTCAATAAATGATGAAACTGAAAGATAAAGCCTACCCGGTCTCTGCGGTAGACCGTGAGGTTGTTTTCCGAAAGCCCTACGATCTCCGTCCCGGTGACCCTGACGGAGCCCGAATCGCAACGGTCAAGACCGCCCACAATGTTGAGGAAGGTACTCTTGCCGCTGCCGCTTTGGCCGTTAATCGCCACGGTCGTCCCCGCCTCCACCGAGAGGCTTACGCCTTTGAGGATAACGAGGGTTTCCGTACCGGACGCGAAACTCTTTACAATATCGTTAATCACCACCAGGGGATCACTCATAACGCAGAACCTCCGCGGGTTTTGTACGGGAAACCCTCCCCGATGCGAACCAGGCCGCCAGCACGGCGGATAAAAAGCCAAACAGGAAAATCATGATTACTTCCCGGGGGATAATCCGGGCGGTAATCTCCCTAATATAGAACACCGCCGGGGAAAACACCGCAAAGTCCCCGCTTCCTGCGTCGCTTGCCCCAAAGAGGACGGCTATTTTGTTCATCAGATTGATTACGGCGTTCACCGTACCATCGAGGATGGCAAAAAAGGTCCCGATATTGCAGGCGATGAGGAGCCCCAGCGCCATCCCAAGACCCGCCCCGGTAAGGCCGATGATAAAGCCGTCCCAGACGAAGATGAGCCTGACCGCCCGGTCGGTGGCCCCGATAGCCCGGAGAAGGCCGATTTCCTCCCGCCGTTCCAGCACCGTCCGCCGTTGGGCCTGAAAGATGTTGAGCCCCACCACGATAAAGATGAGCCCCACCAATACGAACATCAGGAGCTTTTCGGTACGCAGGGCCCCGTAAAAAGCCCGGTTATAATCCCGCCAGGGGCGGGCCGCCCCTACCCCTCCGTCGGCGGCCAGGGACCTGTATTCCGGGAGCTTCTGAATCTGCTCTATCCCCCGGTGGTCCTGCCAGCGGTTACGGAGCTTTATCCCCAGGGAGAGGCTGTCATCCTCCCCAAGCAGCGCCGCGGCGGTATCGATATTGATGAAGGCCCAACCCAAATCGTATTCATAGAACCCGGACCGGAAAATGCCCGTCACGGTAAACCGGGAGTCCGCAGTATGCGGCGTGTCTTCCCCGTCCGGTTCGCCGCCGCCAAAGAGGCCGCTCCCCGACAGGGACACCAGCGTCATGGTATCCCCCAGATGGACCGCGAGACGCCGGGCCAGTTCCGCCCCCAGGATGATGGAATCGGCGGCGGCAAGATCGAAAGCGCCCGCAAGAAATTCCAGCTTTCCTGCCATCCCCCGGTCCTGTTCCAGCGTATCCTGGGGCAGTCCCCGGACCACCGCCACCTGCTGCTCCGCCCGGTTCCCCCGGACTATGCCCTGAAGCTCCCGGAAGGGAATGGCCGCCGTCACCAGAGGCAGGTCCCGTATCCGCGAGGCAAGCCCGTCATCCCCATCGGGATACGATTCAATCCTGATATAATAGGACGATATTTCCACAATACTCTCGATGAACCCAAGCTGGAAGCCGTTCATCACCGCGAGAATCACCGTCAGGGCCAGGACCCCGGTAAAGATACCCAGTATGGCAAGGACCGATGAGGCGGCGGAACGGTTCCGGTGGCCCCGTGAGACGTAGCGCCCGGCGATAAAGCCTATCCAGCGGGAAGATGCGGCGTTCTTCATGGCGCCGCCTTGGGCGTTGCGGGTGCCGACTGAACCGTCCCGGTAGCGCGGACCTGGTCTTCGGAGATTTTACGGCCGTTATCCCAGACCGCCCGGAGTACGGGCTGGCCGTTCATATAGAGTTCCTCAACTTCAAGTTTCCCTTCCCGGCGGACGGTCCGTTCCAGTACTCCCTTGTTATAATTTCGTTCCAGAACGCGGTCTCCTTCACCATCATACTCATATTCGATCAACCGGTCATCATCCCCAGCTTTCCACCGCACCTGGGACAAGCGGTCCCCGGACCAGGTGTTGACGAGTTCTCCCAGCACCTCCCCGGCCTCGTTTCGCCGGGTCTCCGACTGGATACGGCCCCGGTCGTCGGTGGTATATAATACCCTGAAAACCGTGTCGGTGAGAATATCCTGAAAAAAGTCGGAACTGAACGCGGCACTGGGACTTACAAATTGATTGTTCCTGGCCGCCCCCAGAATCATGTGGGGAAAACTCACCCGTACCGGGGGAGCCGCTTCGGACCTTTGGTCCGTAGACCCTTGGTCCGTAGACTTCTGGTCCGCGGTAAGGTGATAGACCCGTTCTACCGCCCGCAGGGACGCGGACCGGCTGTACCGGTAAAAATCGGTACAGTATTCCTCGGTTTTTTCCGCCCCGGTTTCGGTCCTGGGGTACTTCATCCGGGTTTCGGCGCGGACCAGTACGTTTTTATTGTAAAAATACGTCACAATACGATCGGTCCGGTCGGAACTGAACTGGTGTTCCCCGGTGATAAAACCGTCCTGGTTATATATCTCGATAAACCCCGAATAGTCGACCTTTTCCTGCTCCGGTTCATCCGCGGTTGCCGTCTCCGCGCTAACCGCCTCGCCGGACTCATCCCCGCCCACGGCTTCGGCGGGTGGAGGCGCGGCGGCCGGAACTCCCGTAGCAGGGGCCGCGCCGGGATTGGCGGTTTCCAGCGCCGGGGTGGAAGCCGCAGGCGCCTGACTACCGGTAAGCGGCGGTTCGGCGCCGTTCCCCGGTTCAGCCGCCGCGCTTTCATCGTCAGAGCCGCCGTTTACCGCGCCCGCGGTCTCCGTTGCCGCCGGGGCCGGCTCTTCGATTTCGGGATACTCAGCGGGATCGGTACTAAAGGCCGCCACAAGCCTGGTCCGATCCTGCTCATCCTTGAAAAGCCAGCGCCGCCGGGTTTCCTCACTGTTTTCGTAGAGGGTATGCAATTCAATCTGCCAGCCGGGCGTATAAAAATCCAGGAGTATACCGGGAAGGGCCGCCGGAAAAAGCTGATCCACCGAAAGAGCATACTTGCCCCGCAGGGCAAGCCGGGAAAAGGCCGGTTCCAGAGCCATCCCCGCGGCGTTGGAGATGAACCACCGGGGAGCGGCGGAAAGGCCCGAACCGCCGCCCAGCAGCAAGAGTCCAAACAAGAGCCCTCCGCACAGCGTGCGGTAGCACAATGTGCGGCAGCGCAAATATCTATACAAGGCCGGCAAACTCCCGTACATAGTCCTGGGGATCAAAGAGTCTGATATCGTCATATTTTTCACCATCGCACACATAGACCACCGGCAGTTTGAGGGTTTGAGCCAGGGAGAAGACTACCCCGCCCCGTGCGGTGGAGTCGAATTTGGTGAGCAGTACCCCGTCCAGGGTAACCGCCTCGTGAAAAATTTCCGCCTGGGCCAGGGCGTTCCTGCCGGTGGTAGCGTCCAGTACCAACCATTTGATATATCGACAGGGCGAGGCTTTAAGCTCCACCACCCGGTCGATTTTTTTCAGTTCCTCCACCAGGGCGGCTTTAGTGTGCATACGGCCGGCGGTATCGGCGATGATGAGGTCGCCGCCCCCGGACAGAGCGGCTTCGACGGCATCGTAGACCACCGCCGCCGGGTCCCCGCCATGCTTGTGGGCCACCACCCGGATACCCAGCCGTTCCCCGTGAATCTTAAGCTGGTCAATGGCCGCCGCCCGGAAGGTATCCGCCGCAGCGAGGATGGGCCGGTTCCGTTCCCGGAAACGGTTTGCCAGTTTCGCGGCGGTGGTGGTCTTCCCCACCCCGTTTACCCCCAGAAGGAGTATCACCGTGAGCTTCTCCGGGCCGGGGGTAAACCCGTCCGGGGCAGCCCCTGTATTCACCCCTAAAAGCTGTTCTTCCAATAGTACCGCCAACTCCCGGCGGACCCCTTCGGGATCGGAAACCCGGTCCTTTTTACAGCGGGCGCGCAGGATCTCCACCGTATTAAAGGCTTCCGCCGCGCCGAAATCCCCTTCCACCAGCAGATCGGAAAGATCCTCAAAGAATTCATCCTTAACCTGGCCCTGTATGCCGAAAAAACTTTTTAACCGCTCCCGAAACGCTGTCATATTCCTGTTCCTCTATAGTTTTTTGTTCAGCCGGGGCTCACCCTTGGTTGACTTATACGCATACCAGAACGCCCTGAAAAGCGCTTCCGCGCCAAACCCGATGGCCGCGATCTGGGAACCGGTGGTGAGCCAGTAATATAGTTGAGCCGTATCATACTGTTCCTGCGTCTTCTGGGGATTATTGTTATAGGCGCTTGCTATAGACTCGGACAGCCCGTTAATCAACATGTACGCGGGCAGGGCAATCCATAACCGGCCCCAGGCCCCGTAAAATTTCCGCCGGTACTTGTTTACCCGCCCGTCATCCGGGGGCCTTGCCACCGGTATAGACAAAAGGGTGGCCGTACCTTGTACCCCATAGCCTGAACCTTTGGGAATAATCGTGGTCCCCTTTTCCCCGCCGCGGGTTTCCACCGTGATATATTCGGCCTGGTTTATCGGCAGTTGCAGACTGAAGGGTGTCTGTCCAACGTAGAGCGCCCCCTGATACACCGCGCTCCCGTCTTTTCCGGGAATCTGTACCTCGAAAAGAGAACTGGCCAGGGGCATCAGATTAAAGGAAAGATCCGCCAGTTCCCCTTTCGGAATATCCACAGTTACGGTCTGGGTGGTATAGTCAGGGGCGGACACCGAAACTTCCACTTCGCCCGGCGCGCGTTCAATCACCGTTGTACTGCCCCGCCCGGCAAACTCGCGGTTAATCGCAATCACCGCCTCAGGCGGCTCCGCCTTAACCACAATCTTCGCCGGGCTCGTCCCCTCAATAGCGGTGACGAGCCGGCCGGATAATTCACTCACCGCCATATTGATGTCTTCCGGCGAAAAAAGCGCGTTATCCTCAAAAATGATAGAACGGGTATAGACGGCGTAGACCCGCAAAGCAATGTATATACGGTTGTGATATTCCGTAATTTGACCCGCAAGAAAGGCATCCGCCTTCTGGTTCAAACAAAACCGGTATTCCCCCCCCGCCGCCGGGGGCTTGGGAAATACATTCGCGTAATTATCCGAGGTCATCTTGAAAACCGGTTTGGTCTCAATCACCGGAATATGGGCCTCCGCCGTTTGATACGCTTCTTCCAGCTTGATGATATCCTTATCAATAAGCGCCCGGTCCCGTTTATACCGCCACGCGGGGTAACCCTGGTAAAGCAGTTGATCCCGCAGAAGCCGTTTGTCAGAGATACTCTTCCCCGCGGCCGCACGGGCACGGAGCCAGGCGGTACTCTCGTACCAGGCATATTCCGGCGACACCCGGACCCGGTACTCCACCGCTTTTAAGGATCCAACCAGATTCGCCTGCAGCACCTCCCCGATAATACGCCGGGCAGGCGGAAGGGCGGACGTGTCAAAGGAGGTAACGCAGAAAACCCATTCGGTATTGAGGGGAGGCGTTTCCTTCTCCTCCTGCCGGGCCTTGGCATAAACCGGGAACACCGCACCGCATACAAAAAGCGCTGCCAACACAAAGGCGAAACTCTTTTTACCCATCACCCTGCCTTGCCGCCGCGTTCTCATCACCCTACCCGCGGTTGTCCCAGTCAAACCGCAGATACTCCTCGATAAAAAGATCGATATCTCCGTCCATAACCGCCTGGATATTCCCGATTTCCGCCTTAGTCCGGTAATCCTTTACCATCGTATAAGGCTGGAACACATAGGACCGTATCTGATTCCCCCAGGAGATGTCTTTTTTCTCCTGGGCGAACTTTTCGTTTTCCTTTTCCTTTTCCTGCCGGTAATATTCGTAGAGCCGGGACTTGAGTATGCTCATACCGATGGCCCGGTTCATGGTTTGGCTCCGCTCGCTCTGACAGGCCACCACGATCCCCGTAGGCAGATGGGTAAATCGCACCGCGCTGTCGGTTTTGTTCACGTGCTGCCCCCCGGCCCCGCCGGAACGGTAGGTGTCCACCCGCAGGTCTTCGGGCCGGATGTTGACCTCAATGGTATCATCAATCACCGGAAAAATATAGGCCGACGCGAAGGACGTGTGCCGCCGGGCATTGGCGTCAAAGGGCGAAATCCGCACCAGCCGGTGTACCCCCGACTCCCCCTTGAGGTAGCCGTAGGCGTATGCCCCGTCGATACGGCAGGTGGCAGACTTAATCCCCCCTTCCGCCTCCAGCCGGTCCACCTCTTCCACGGCAAAGCCCTTCCGTTCCGCCCAGCGCAGGTACATACGATAGAGCATCTGTGACCAGTCACAGGCCTCGGTCCCCCCCGCCCCCGCATGGATGGTGAGGAAACAGCCGTTTTTGTCCACCTCACCGGGCATCAACTCAAAGATGTTCTGTTTTTCAAAGCGCTTGGTAAGGTCCTTGAGCGTTGCTTCAATCTCAGGCCCCTGGGACTCATCCTTCCCATCCACCGCCAATTCCAGAAACACCGAAAGGTCGTCAATCCCCGCCTTAAGCTGCTTCCAGGGCTCGTAGCGGTTCTTGACCGCCTTGAGTTCCCCCATCAGCTTTTCCGCCTTTGCAGGATCATCCCAAAAATGCTCCCCTCCGGCGGCGGCCTCTAACTCCGCAATCCGCGTTCCAAAGGAAGCCGCCTCAAAGACGCCCCCAGGTATCGTTAATTTGCCCCTTCAGGGCCTCAATAGGGGCGTTTAATTCGGATAACAGCATGTATGATACTCCTATAATTATACGGTGACTACCGCACGGTCCAATCGAAGCGGAACGAAGTTCCGCAAACTCCTCGTTTGTAGTATTAGCGTATGGGAAAATGGGGAATGTGTCAAACAGTTGTAAGGCTGAATAAGCGCCGCAATTCCAAAACTAACCACAAGCCGCCCCATGGCCGGCACCACATAGACTCGTTCTTCCCTGTCTTTTTCTTTTGCCTGTGTGGTCAGTGTAGTGCCGCCCTATCGGGCCCCTTGTGGTTTGTATCGAAACGGTTAGGGCTGCTTGCCGATATAGGCGAGGATGCCGCCGTCCACGTACAGTACATGGCCGTTTACAAAGTCCGAAGCGGCAGATGCCAGGAACACGGCGGGACCCTTGAGGTCGTCGGTGGTGCCCCAGCGGGCGGCGGGGGTTTTGGCGATGATGAACTGATCAAAGGGATGCCGCGAGCCGTCGGCCTGCCGTTCCCGTAAGGGGGCGGTCTGGGGGGTTTCGATATACCCCGGCCCTATGCCGTTACACTGGATATTGAATTCCCCGTATTCGCTGGCAATGTTCCGGGTCAGCATTTTAAGGCCGCCCTTGGCAGCGGCGTAGGCGCTTACCGTCTCGCGGCCAAGTTCGCTCATCATACTGCAAATATTGATGATCTTGCCGCCGCCCTTTTTGATCATGGCCGGGATTACCGCTTTGGAAACGATAAAGGGGGCGTTCAGGTCCACGTCTATGACGGTGCGGAAATCGGCGGCGCTCATCTCGATCATGGGTATCCGTTTAATGATCCCCGCGTTGTTCACCAGAATGTCGATGACCCCCACTTCCTTTTCGATCTTTGCTACCGTGGCGTTGACCGCGTCTTCGCTGGTCACATCACAGACGTACCCGTGAACCGGAATGCCCGCTTCCTTGTAGGCCGCAATTCCCTTGTCCACCTGGGGCTGCCCGATGTCGTTAAATACGATGGACGCCCCCGCTTCATGCAGTGCCTGCGCAATGGCGAACCCGATACCGTAAGAAGCGCCGGTAACCCAGGCCGTCTTACCCTCCAATGAAAAACTGTTTTCAATGCTCATGATCTTTTCTCCTTAGTATAATGCTTATCGTAGTTCCGGTGTAGCGATAGTATCCATGTCGTCGAAGGTTTGGTTTTCTCCGGCCATGGCCCAGATGAAGGTATACGCCGCAGTGCCCGCGCCGGCATGAATCGACCAGGACGGTGAAATTACCGCCTGTTCGTTGTTCATGACAATATGCCGTGTTTCGCCGCTCTGGCCGTGAAGGTGGAAAACCGCCGCGCCGGGTTTTAGGTCAAAGTAGACGTACACTTCCATGCGCCGCTCGTGGGTATGGGCGGGCATGGTGTTCCAGATGGAGCCCTCTTCCAGAATGGTCATGCCCATACAGAGCTGGCAGCTTTGCAATACCGCAGGATGCACATACTGATAGATGGTGCGGGCGTTCGCCGTGGCCTGCTCCCCCAGCTTGCGGGGGTTGGCCTTTTCAATGGGGATAAAGACCGTGGGGTAGGCGGTGTGAGCCGGAGCGCTGGCAAGGTAGAACTTGGGCGGCTCCTTGCCGTCGGCACTGAAGATCACGTCCTTTACTCCTTTGCCTATATAGAGGCCGTCCCCCTTCTTCATGGGGTACTTGGCGCCGTCTGCGGAAACCGTTCCCGTACCGGCAATGCAGATGATCCCCAATTCACGGCGGTCCAGGAAGACATCGCTCCCAAAGTCCTTGCCCCCCTCAAGGCGCAGGGCTTTATCCACAGGATAGGCCCCGCCGAAAACCATGCGATCCACATGGGTGTAGCAGAGGCTTATCTCATCCTTGATAAAAACCTTTTCAAAAAGAAAGTGTTCCCGCATCCGGGCGGTGTCGTAGTGCTTTGCATCCTCCGGGTGCTCGGCATAGCGTATATCGAGTTTCTTCATTTTTTTCTCCTCGTGATAGATTAAGATATATGGAATGATATATAACTATTCCGACCTGTGCTAGGAGTTTGACGCACTTTGTGCAGTTTAATAAGGAAAAACGCCATTTATGGCGTTTTTTACCCTGCAAACTCCGTAAGGAGCCCGTTAATAGCAGTTTTTTTGCGGCATCAAGCGCAAAAAAACTACAAAACAGGCTCCTGGTCTTTTTCAGACCTAATCTCGATTGTTAGGACCCGCGTTATTTCTGCGCGGGTCCTTTATTTAAGGTAAAAAACCTCACGCAGGAATGTAAGGCCGGTATTAAGATCGTTGTCCGCCAGGGAAACATCCAGCATCTTTGAGGTGATGTTATTCCAGCGTATGCAGGCGCTTTCTTTCGTCATTTTGGCGAACGCTTCTACCGGATCACCGTCACACTCAAATTCGTAGAAGAACTGATTTCCGTTTTGAAAGATGGAATAGTTTCTGATCCCTGCCGCCAAATGGGCCTGCATTATTTCGGGCCAGGGATTCAAATGCATCTTGACGTATTCTTCCACACATTCGGGTTTGACCTTCCAAACCCAGGCATATTTATTTGACATCGCATAGCTCCTGAAAAAGAAACGGTTTATTGGCAGACGTAAACATACCTTGTTATACCGCTTTTGTCAAGAAAACGCGCATTCTTGGGGGAGGTCCCTGGACGGCTTAGTGGTTAGATTTTCTTCCTTCTTAATTTCTATGCGTTTATCCTGCGGATACTGCCAGTTATGCTAAATGACCTTTCTTGGGGGTCCTAAGCTGCCCCGGCGCCTTGCCGTAGATTTTCTTGAAGACCCGGCAGAAGTAGGCCTGATCCTGGAAGCCGGTCTTCATGGCGATTTCGTAGATCGTCTCGCCGGTGTGGGTCAACAGTTCCGCCGCAAGGGCGACACGATACTGGTTCAGATACTCCCAGAGGGAACAGCCCATCTCGCGGCGGAAGATGCGGGTAAGGTAGTCCTCGCTGACGTTTACCGAGTCGGCCACCTTCCACCGGGAAATGTGGGATTCGGCGTGCCGGTTGAAATAGAGGAGCACCTTTTTCACCAGGGCGCCTGTGTAGAGGGGAAGTATGGCGTCCCCGGAGGCAATGGCGCAGGCCCGAAGGCTGAACTCGCCCCTGTCCGCCACACTGCGGTTACAGAGTACCAGATATGGATAGCGGCAGAGTTTCTCCACGTCCTCAGGCGACTGGATCCGTTTCGGCACGGCGATTATCGGCGTCATGGCGGTTGCGGGGTGGTTGCGGGCGGCTTCTATAGCCTCAATGTCGATGGAGTTAAGGACGATGAGACTGGGAGCGGCACGGGACACCGCGTCGGCTAAATACTCCCTGGAGGGAATATGCACCGACGAGCCGCGGTCCAGCCATGAACCAAAGAGGTCCCCGTCGATACCGATAAACAGAACGGTCCGCTTTTTATCACGCTGGATATGGGCATCCACCGCAGCGCTGATGGTCTCCCCCTCAAGGCCCGGACTGAAGCACAGAAATGGTGTGTGCAAAAAATCCGCCAGGGAACGCAGGGCCGCGGCTTTCGCGTAGGGGTCCTCAGGTAGCCCCACCCCCGCTTCGGGAGGAGCCCAGGCGATAAAGGCGATTCTGCCGGGGATGTTCTTCGCCTTCTCCAGGCTTTCGATTACCGGAAGGGCGAATATCTCCCCCACATCACGGGGAAGGGGCGACAGGGAAAGTACGCAATTGTTGCCGGCGTTCCTGCTGCGGACGTTGGTCCCTATGCTCTGCCCGGTATAGGTGATCCAGGGCAGGATAACGGAACACCCCTGCCCGGTCTTGATGAGCTCCCCCTTGTGCATCAGGATAACCCGCTCGGCAAGCTGCAGCGTATGTTTGGCCCAAAGCACACCGGTTTCCTGTTCACCGCTTTTGTGGTTCGCCGCATCGGACGCGGTAAAAACAATCTCAAGCCCCCGTGGACGCATCGCCGCGGAAACACCGTTCCCGTAAAATTCCCGGATAAGGGAAAACGCGTCCTTGAGCCGCGCCGTATCTCCCGACAGTAAAGGGAAGGGCCCTTCTCCATCCAGTTCCGGCAGAATGGCGGCGATATTAAAGAGACTCTTGTGGAACGCCATATCCTCCACCTGGGAGAGGGACAGCTCGATAAGGTGATTTATCCGCTCCTGCCGCCCGGCGGCGACCGACTTGAGCAGCCGCAGGGTTTCCCGTGTTTCCGCGATAGTATTTTCTCCGGTTTCGGCGGCAAGCCGCTCTTCAATAACTTCGATAGTATCGATGGTTTCCGCCAGCGGATCGTAGAGGTTGTTGCCGATGGCGGCGAAAAATTCGGTCTTGGCCCGTTCCGCCCGTTCGGCAATTTGCTTGGCCCGGTTGGTCTCTTCAAACAGGAAAATGCTCTTGAGGGCGTTACTCACGGTGGAGCGGAGTTCTTCCAGAATTACGCCGTCGGAAAAGGGTACATTATGGATAAAATACCCCAGAGACCGGTTTTCGATGAACAGGGGCTGTACCATAAAGATACCATCGGCGTACTGGCTCTCCAGCTCTGCGGGGAAAAGCCGGCCCGCAGGAAAGCGGCGGTTTTCCGCAGTATTGATACCGCCGGGGAAAAAATTCCCCACACATTCGGAGAGGTCGTCATCTTCGTAGAGTACCACGAGGGCGGTAAAGATACCGATTGTGGGCAGGTGCCGTGCCAGACTTTGTATCAGGGACGGGCGGTCCATAGTACCCAGAAGTTCACACTTGATGGAGTTAAGGGCCGTATGCCATTTTTCTCTCTTGTATTGGGAATTGGTATAGGCGTGTTCCTGCATCCGCGCCAGGATCATAAAAAGCTCCGGTTCCAGCGCGGCGGGTGTAAGCGGCACGGCGGTTTTAAGCGTCTCTATCAGCGCAGGAAAACTGTCGATGTCCTGACCGGATTCCAGAAAAACAGCGGTGGTGTTTTTGAACAGCTCAAAGAAGCGGGCCATGTCCCCCGCTTTCAATGCGCCGATAAGGGGTTCGAGGGGAATCGTACCGTCGCCATTACCCTGCGAAGCGCCATAGCCGTGGCTGCACCCGCAGGACTCCCGGATAATCACCTCGCAGGGCAGCACCACATCGGAGACAGACGCGCCAGGGGAATCAAACAGGGATTTGAGGATTTTGAAGGATTCCCCCGCCAATTCCGCATCGGGCATACGCACCGTGGAAAGCGGGGCGGTTAAAATCCTGCTTTCGGCGGAATTGTTAAAGCCCCCGGCACGGTAATCGCCGGGAACCTGATAGCCCTGTTTGGAAAGGTACTGAATCGCCGGGAGGGTCATCATATCGCTTGATCCGATTAGGGCATCAAAATCTTTTCCCGGCAGCAGATGACGGCCCTCCACCAGTTGGGCGCAGGCGGCGGCGCCGTTTGTCCAGGGGACGGGATCGGCAACCAGCTTCCCGTCGTAGGTACAGCCCCCTTCTTCAAGGGCGTCCCGGTATCCGTTAAACCGGTCCTGGGCGGAAGCGTGGGTTTCCGGCCCCCGCAGAAAGGCGATACGGCGGGCCTGGTGCCCGTTGATGAAATGGGCGGTAAGCTGTTTCATTCCGTTGTACGCGTCAAACTCTACGCAGGGGTGACCGGCAACCTTGTGGGCAATGGTCATATAGGGCAGCGATTCAAAGGAAGCGTGGAACGCCCGGAATTCTTCCGGGGATACGGTATAGCCGATGGTGGAACTCCAACTGATAAGGCCGTCCAGGTTTTCGCCGTTAACCAGAGAAAAAATCGGATTGCGGAGATATTCCAAATCCGGCAGGGAATTCAGCTGGCCCCCGGGAAAAATAAAGAGGCTCATGTTTTCCGCCGCCGCTTCCCGCGCAAAACTGGACCACACGTCCAGCGCGGACCCCGTATGTATCGACGCGAGCATTAAACCGATCCGCTTTTTCCCCAGGTTACGCATACCAGGACTATTTTATACCCCCCATGCCTTTCCCGCAAGGGTAAGAAAAGTCCCGGAGGGGATTAGGTCTGAAAAAGACTAGCACAGGCCGGAATAGTTATATGATTTCATTTTTGACCTTGGAGTTTTTGCCCGGTGACGGCTTTCCGAAAAGCCGGAAATAGGGTATTATTGAGGGTATGATCGTCCAGATTAATGAGTCTGCCCTGAGGCATGGTGTTGCCGAAGAGGACATTCACCGGGCATTGTCTATGGTTGCTTTTGACGGTCTCTTGCCTCAATATGCCAACAAGTATCTGCTCCTTGGTTTTGACCGGAATAGCAATCTGCTGGAAATAATGTATAATATAAGGGAAGATGGAAGTTACAATGTCTTTCATGCCATGAAGTGCAGGAAAGAATTTTATCATTATGCGTCGGGAACTTTTGTTTCCGCGGAAAGGGGCTAGTATGTCTGATATGACCGAACAGGAAGCATGGGAGCTTGACGAACTTCTGACCAAAACGACCCCGGAGGTAGACCCGTCCGTTCAGGGGCCGTTCATCAAGCACCGTAATATGCTGGTTATTCTTGACCAATTGTCGGCGCAATACCTTACGTCAAAAATGCTGGCAACCAGGCAAAGCCCCACGGAGATTATCAGCGGCATGATCCGCCGTGAGATGGCTCTTGCGGAACAGTGAATAAAGAGGCGGCTGCCGGTCTTCCTTTTTGCATTTAGTTCGATATTGTTCGTGAGGTTCGTGGCAAAATTTCTTATGGCTACGAATTGAAGTATCACGGGAATTCCTTACCGCTTCTGTAACACATCCTGTTCGTATTGCTCCACGGCGGCATACCAGCCGGCGGCAATGCCCTGGCGCGCAAGGTATTCTTCCCACACCGCGCCCAGGGGCAGGGTTTTGAGTTCCTCCTGCATAACGAGGAGCTTCGTAAAATTACCCGCATCCTGTAATGCTTTAAGGTCGTCGTGGGGAATAAGGAGCGCGTTGAGCAATGCTTTCTGCATGTTCCGCGTACCCGTCACCCAGGCGGCAATACGGTTGATGCTGGCGTCAAAGTAGTCAAGACCGATGAGTACCCGGTCTTCCGCTTTATTGCGGATTATTTCGCAGGCAATCTCTTTGGTTTCGTCTTCAAACAGCACCACGTGATCGGAATCCCAGCGCACGGCGCGGGTAACATGGAGAGGCACCTTTTCGAAAAAAGC
>BNVD01000040.1 GCA_025997835.1 Spirochaetia bacterium | reverse complement strand
GCATGTTTTTCCCCCCCCCTGTAACGTAAATTTTGATTGGATGCCAGACTACCGTCTAAATCCTATCAACCATCTAGGACTAATATATCGCAGAATTTTTAAATTTCACGAAAAAATGAAAAAAAACGTAAATTTTTTCATTTTTTTTCAAATGTGGGGTCGTGCAAGGGCGGCTGGAGACGATGTGTATCGATATACAGTAACCATTTGCAGGGTCTTGGCCGGCCCTGTTTTATGAACTGTCCGAAAAAGGCCATCGCCATCACACAAAACCACGCGAGTATCGACAACAGTAAATGTGTCAACTGCGGTATCTGTCTGCAATCATGCCGCTGTCACGCAATCATCAAGATACCGGTTCCCTGCGAAGAATCATGCCCGGTGGGGGCCATTGCAAAGGATGAGGACGGCAAGGAGCGGGTGGATTACCAAAAGTGTGTGTTCTGCGGCAAAAAAAATGCTTGAACCTTTTGCGGGGGTGGTGCTATGATGGTATCATCTTAAAGACAATACGAAGGAGTTTCAAATGAAAAGACTTGCGAAATGTATCGCGGTTGTCGCGGCGGTGACCATGTTCGCTACCGCGATCGGGTGTAGCAAAAAGGGTGAGACAGGCGCTGCCAAAAAGTACATCCTGAAAATGTCCACCCAGTTGAACGAAACCAACCCCATGGTGGATGGTTTCAAGGCATGGGCGGCGGCAGTGGAGGCGCGGACCAACGGCGCGGTGACTATCCAGGTGTACCCATCGGCACAGCTTGGCAGTGACGAAGATGTCATCGAGCAGGCGCTTCAGGGAGTGAACGTGGCGGTGCTCACCGACGGCGGGCGCATGGCCAACTACGCAAAGGAAATCGGCATCATCGGTATGCCCTACATCGCCGACGACTATACGGAACTGCGGCAAATCACCGAAAGCCCCACCTTTCAGACCTTTGACGCAGCTTTGCAAAAAGAGGGCATCCGCATCCTGAGTTACAACTTCTACGACGGCCCGCGCCATTTCTTGACCAAAAAAGAAATCCACGTCCCCGCGGACCTGAAAGGCCTCCGCATCCGCACCCCCGGCGCTCCGGTATGGGCAAAATCGGTGGAAGCTATGGGAGCTACCCCCATCGCTATGGGCTGGAACGACGCCTACAACGCCCTGCAATCCCAGACCATCGACGGCGTGGAAGTGCAGAACACTTCCGCCTGGGGCGCGCGTATGTATGAAGTGGTACAGTATATGAACAAAACCAGCCACTTCCAGCTTGCCAACTTCGTTATGGTGGGGGAAAAGTTCTACCAGAGCCTCCCCGAAGAATACCGGACAATCCTCATGGAGGAGTGCAAGAAGGCGTCCTACGACAACGCGGAGCTCGTGCTTAGCGTAGGTGCGGACTACGAAAAGCAGATGGTGGAAAAGGGCATGATCGTCGTCGAGCCCGATGTGGCGGCCTTCAAGGCGGCTTCCGAGGCGGCATACACCGAGCTTGGGTTCGCCGATCTCCGCAACCAGATTTGGGGCGAAATCGGCAAACGCTAGCTAATTAAGGAGAAATGTATGAAGGCTCTCAAGGCTCTATACACGGGGTTTTGCAAGGTCGAAGAATACCTTGTGTCAACGTGTGTCGCGTTGATTACGTTTTTGGTGTTCCTGTCTGCGGTTGCCCGTGGGCTGAAGCACCCCCTGAACTGGGCGCAGGATTTTTTCCCTGCTGCTGTTCGCCTGGGTCGTTTTTCTGGGGGCTGACCTGGCCCTCAGGCGGGCGGACTTTGTGCGGGTGGATATGCTCATCGCCGTATTCCCCAAGAAAGTACAGAAAGCGCTGTATTACCTGTGGTATGTGGCGGCCATCGCCTTTTTGGGTATGCTCGTCCGCTTCGGCATTCCCCTGTGCTTCGACAACGCCAAGCGGCTGTTTCAGACGCTTGGCATCAGCTACTCCTGGGCCACGGTGAGTGTGCCCATAGGGTCGGTGCTGCTTATCATCACCATCGTGATAAAACTGGTGTCCCACTGGAAGGAAACGGAAATTACGGTGAAGGCAAAGGAGGCAATCTGATGGGTATCGTTGTCATCGCATTTTTTCTCCTTTTACTGTTGGGTATGCCCGTGGCTTTTGCCATCGGCATTTCGGGCACGGTGTTTTTCTTCGTAAACCCGCAAATCCCGCTTTCCATCGCGGTGCAAAAAACCGTGAGCATGAGCCAAAGCTTCACCCTGCTCGCCATCCCGCTTTTCATCTTTGCCGGCAACCTGATGAACAACACCGGCATCACAAAGCGCCTGGTGAAGCTCTCCGATGTGTTGACCGGGCACATGTACGGCAACCTGGCGCAGATTTCCTGCGTACTGTCCACCCTGATGGGCGGCGTGTCAGGTTCGGCCAACGCCGATGCCGCCATGGAATGCCGCGTGTTGGGCCCCTCCATGACCGCCCGCGGTTATAAAAGAGGCTGGTCCGCCGCAGTAAACGGCATCACGAGCCTCATCACCGCCACGATTCCCCCCAGCATGGGGCTGATCATCTTCGGCTCCGTGGGCGAAGTGTCCATCGGGCGCCTGTTCGCCGGCGGCTTTGTCCCCGGCTTCCTCATGATGATGGCCCTGATGATCACGGTCAACATTACCGCCCGCAAACGGAACTACGCCCCGGAGCGTGTCAAAATGGCCACCTTGCCGGAAGTCGGCAAGGCCGCCCTGGACTCGATTTGGGCGCTGTTTTTTCCGATCATCCTGATCGTGGGAATCCGTTTCGGCGTGTTCACCGCGAGCGAGTCCGGCGCATTCGCCTGCGTCTACGCAATTTTTGTGGGCGTGTTCATCTACAAAGAACTGACGCTGAAGGTTTTCCTCCAAACCCTGAAAGACACCTCGGGGGACATCGGCATCATCATGGTACTGGTGGCCTTCTCCGGCATCTTCGGCTACGGCATCGTCTACGACAGCGTGCCCCAGGCCATGGCGAGTTTCCTCGTGGGTGTTACCTCGAACCCCTACGCGCTGCTGTTCATCGTCATCGCCATGCTCGTGGTGTCAGGGATGTTCATAGAAACCACGGTTATCGCCCTGCTCCTCACCCCGATTTTGCTCCCCGTGGTGACAAAGGTGGGCATCGACCCGGTACAATTCGGCCTCGTGATGATGAGCGTGACCACTATGGGCATCATGACGCCGCCGGTGGGTATCGCTCTCTACACAACGTCAACGATCATGGGCTGCAAACCCGAGGAGACGACGAAGGAAGCGATTCCCTTCATCATTGCGGTACTGGCGGTGGTGGCAATCATGGTATTTTTTCCGGACGTGGTACTGTTCATCCCGAACCTGATTTTCGGCAAATAGGCTCTTTACGGGCTCCGCCCAGCAGTTTGTTGCGCGAAGTGCAACAAACTGCTGGGACAATTTGCAAAAAACAACGGCATTGGAGGCTTGTTATGGGAATGGTCCATACGGAAATTACGCTGAAAAATGTAGGGGATGTAACCAACGTTCAGCGCGGAATTATCAACGAAACGGGTGTCCGCCAAATGACGGTAACGGCGCTTATCGACACCGGCGCGTCCGACCTGGTGATTAACGAGGCTACCCGCGCACGGCTTGGGCTCAGTATCACAAAACGAAGCGCCGCTACCCTGGCGGACGGTTCCCGTGAAGAATATCAGGTGACGGAACCGGTAGAAATCCACTGGAAAGACCGCGATACGGTAAGCCGGGCACTGGTACTTCCCAATGCCGACGAGATTTTACTCGGTGCACTGCCCCTTGAATCCATGGACTTGATGGTGCATCCAAAAAGTCAGGAAGTGGTCGGCGTTCACGGCGATAAAGCGCGGTATGTAGTCTATTGGTACAAGCATACAAATTCATCCGGGGTATAAACGGGCAGCTTTGACTTTTTATAGTCCCCGGTATTTCGGGTGATAATACTGTCGCAGCAGTGCTGTACTGCGGCGTTGTGTTGCAGGGCATCTTCAAAATCGCCGAAAGCGGATTTCAGGGATTCTACTACGATCCGGTGATCCACGGGAATAACGGTAAGATAGGTAAGAATACGGGACAAGAAGAGCTTGGCCTTTACGTCGTCTCCCGCCTTGCGTAAAAAATAGTGAACATTGGCAATGCAAATTGGAGTGACAAACCCAAGGACCCGGTTGATCTCCGCCAGGCCCAACGCCAAACGGCTGTTTTCAAAAAAGGGGCTTCTGGCAAGGGCAAGGTCCAAAATGACATCCGAATCAATAAGAGCTTTTTTAGTCATAGTGATTATCGTGCCAACCGTTCCATTTTTGCCTCATTGATTACTTCTTTGTAATCCCTGCCGTCGTCGTGAAACATCCCCGCAAGACTGTCCGTTATGGGGGCGTAGCGGGCCTGCGGTTCATGGACTTCCCCGAAGCTGTCCGATACGGTATCCAGATAGGTTTCCACAAGGCTGGAGACGCTGCTGTTTTTCTCCCGTGCATAGTCCTTGGCCCGCTCAATAACCGTATTGTCCATGGTCAACGTAAGTTTGGTTGTCATAATCACCTCACACGTATAACTATACTGTGATGGCACGTGTTTGTCAAGTGATTTTTAGTAATTCTCAATTCGCATTACTGGCATTATGGGCGGTGCGGCGGGCAGCCCCCCGCCCGAGCCACGGATGACAACAACTGTTCTCGAACCAGGCGCGTTTTCTGGCGGAGGGATTTGGTTTACCGGCTAAGACGCTTAAGTTTTTTTGTTGGTTGTCATAATGTCTCGGGGAGGGGCCGCCCGCCACCCCGCCCACCGTTGTCGGGTATATCAATTGCTTGCTTAAGGATGGGGAAGATACGGGTGGGGCATTTCCGGCGGTTAAAATGAGAATTTCTGAGCAATTTTTGGAAAACCGGCCTTCCCGCTCTATCCTGACTAAAGGTCCAGCTCCATCTGTCCGTCGTTTAGCGCTTCCCGGCTGCGGCCCTTTTGGGGGAACAGTTCCGTATGCCAGCCCAGGGCGGCGGCGATGGACCGGGCCACGGGCAGCACCTGGGAGTCGGTGTAGTGATCGTAGTCCAGGGCGGCGTGGGGCAGGGATACCGGTTCCGGGCCGTTCACGGTCCAGACGTATTCCACGGTTCCCCGGCGGCCCTTCCAGCCCAGGGCGCGGGCGGCCTTGACCTGAGGCGGGGTCGATGACGTGTAGGTTTCCGGGGGCCGGGAAAGGCGTTTGCGGTAGACCAGTTCATCATCCAGCTTACCCGTACGGAGTTCCTTGAGGGTTTCCAGCACCTTGTTTTTCAGGGTGATTTCATTACAGGCGGTAGTATTACTGTTGCCGGTAAAGACCAGTTCCAGCAGTTCAAGCTGAAACCGCCGGGCCAGGGGTGTAGCATCACTGCGTACCGCTTCCATTCCCTTCACCTCAACCTCCGCGCCGCCGTCCTCCCGCAGAAGATAGCCCCCGTATCCCTTGGCCCGGCCTCTGATTTCTCCGTCATTGTGGATGCCCCGCAGTGGGGGTACCAGAAAGCGGCGGTAGGCTTTTTCAAACCGCAGTTCGATAAAAGAATCAAGCTGATATTCTGTGCGTATCCGTTCGGTAAGAAATTGATTGAGGCAACGCGCAAGCGCCCCGCAGTGTTCGAGAAAGCCGTCATACACTGCGCCATCCCCCAGACCGGTTTCCACAAAGAGCGAATCGGTGTCGCCATAAAGGACCCGGTACCCTTTTTCAGTAAACCAGTCACGGGAGAGGAGGAGCCACTTCCGGGCAAATGACGTGATGGCTCCCGCCAGTTCGGTACGGCCATAGCGGCAGGCGGCGGTTCCCAGCACCCCATAGAAACTGTTCATGAGGATTTTGTACACATGAGCGGCGGTATCGTCCCCTGCGTCCAGCGCCTTACGCCGGGCGGTGAAGTATTCGGCGATCAACGCGGGGAGTACTCCCGGTTCGCGGGAAAAGGCGGCGCCGTTGGGGGCGGTGATTGGGGGAAGAAGCTCCCCGGTTTCGACGGCAGGGCGCAGTATTTCTGTTGTGCCCTCCGCAAATGACTGCGCCTTTTCCGCAGGGAATCGCCGCGTGTCAGATGGGGGCGAAAGCCGTTCACTGGCAATGGCCCACTCGCGGGCAATGGCCCGCTCACGGGCCAAGGGGTCTATGTTGAAGGTCCGCATGATCGTAGGGTAAAGGCTGCGGAAATCGAAGACCGCCACATTGGGGAAAAAGCCCGGCAGAGGATCCAACACGGTTCCCCCGGCGGCGCCGGAAACACTGACCGCTCTGGGAGGAGGCGGGGCGATGCCCCTTTTGCGGAGTTCCATGCCGTAAATGCGCTCGAAGCTCACTACGCTGGTCCAGGCCTTGTCCAGAAAAACGCCGGTTAACGCGGCCCGTTCCATGGTCAGCAGGAAAAGGCCGGTCTTTGCGAGGATTCGCAGGACCAGTTCTGCATCCCGATAGCAATACTGTCCGAAAGCCGCCGGGTCTACGGCGTAGAGCCGGTCCAGGCAGGCGATCTTGTCTGTCCCGGCGGAACTCACGGTCTTACCCTCCCCCAGCACCGCCTGGGACACGGTTTCCAGGGTGAAACCGGAAAAGGACACCGCCCCGCCCCTCGGCCCGGAGCGCACTATCCGCAGTGCGTCGATCACCTGCCGGCCCGGAACGAGGGCGGTGGCGGAGCGCCGCCTGAAAGACCAGCCGCCATCGTCGGCAGTATCGCTGTCATTTGCGGCATCAATCGCGGCAGTATTCGCTGCATCGCTGCCATCGGCATTGTCACGGTAACCGGTTGTATAACTATCAGTCGCATTATCATGGTCACTCTGTACAACGTTCCTGTTATGGGATACACCGCCCCTGCTCCCAGGACCTCCAGCGTAGCTCCCCCCGGCTGAACCGGCAAAATATTTCGCCTCATCCGGGGAGCGGCCCAACATAAAAGGAACGCCCAGCCGTTCACACCGTTCCGCCAGCCGGGGAAAATCGAAGTCCAGGAAGTTCCAGCCGGTAAGCACATCCGGGTCCATGGTCTGAATATCGCCGGTAAAGGCGGCAAGCAGAGAACGCTCGTCGGGATGATAAATGATGCGCGGCTCAACATCCACCGGAGGAGGTTCACCCGGTGACGATAGCCCGTGCTGTACCGGCGCGGTATTCGACGGTACAGGTTCCGCAGCCAGCACCCGGACCAGCCCGCCTGAAAAGCCAAAGTCCGACCCGGCAAGGCTAATCCCCACGGCGCGGATGGAGTTGTCGCGGGTATCGGTTTCAATATCAATAGAAGCGATCTTTAAGGTAATCTTGGCGGAACCATCCGATGGTACAAGTTCTGCGCGGGGGAACACCACATCCACGAGGCGCCCCTTACGAAAGGCGCCGCGAATCTCCAGCGGACCACGGATGAAGCGCTGGGCAAGAAAGGCCTCCGCAGGTTTCATGCTGCCGTCGGGGCTGGGGATGCCCGCCCGCTCCAGCAGATTGAACGCAGTAAGTCTGCCGGAGTAGCGGGCAAAGCGCAGCAGTACCAGTTTTTCTTTGCCCGAAAAGGCTTCAAGCCGGGGAGGCAGTACTTCATGTTTTATGGAAGAAAGCAGCGCTCCGCACCGGGACAGGTCCCGTTCGTACACATGAAAGGCGGGCCGCCATTCCGCTTCCATCGCCGCAAAGGAGCGGCCATCCTCCAGCCTGCCGGTAAAATACAGCCGGTCCTTGCGGGTGTCGGCCCAGGCGTGAACCAGAAAGGCGCGGAAAACGGGAATAAATTCCCCTGGCACTACAGAATCGGCCTGATTCATACGGTATTACTATGCACTATTACTGCGCCGCCGTCTCCCGGCCTCACCTGGGCACGGATTGGATCGGGCCTCGTTACGGAGGCAAAGGCTTCCAGGTCCAGGGCGGCTTCGCCCAGCACGGCGTCGGGGTGGTAGGTGAAATCGATTTCCGTGACGGCGTTTTCTGCCAGGGCGCGGCCCCAGGCGCCGTGGTAGCGGACTATATCACGCAGTGCAGGGATGAGGGCATCTTTTTTCGCTTTACGGTACCTTTTTTCAAGATAGATTAACTGTTGTTTTTCAATGGCCGCGGAATTACCGGTACCGGTGTTGTCCTGCAGAAAACCGGCCGTTTCCGCGTATTCGGCGAAACCTTCAAGAAAGGCGGCGGGCTTTGTACGCAAGGGATACAACAGTTGATTGAACCATGCTACCGCCCTGCCCCGGTTGTAAAAACAGTCCGCCGCTTTGGAGAGCCGTTCTGCCTTTTGTAAATCTGCGGCGGAAAACTGCGGGGTGCTGTATACCTGATACGGTGCGGCGGGATTCGCAGAGATGCCGAACGCCGCGGCCTTATCCGCCAGCGCCGTACCGGGGAGGACCGCCAGGCGGAAGATGTCGAGGTTGTTGGGATAGAGCGACAGGGCAAAATCGAGGCTTCGCTTAAAACCGCTTACGGTGTCACCGGGAAGGCCGTAGATCAGGTCCAGGCCGAAGGCGGCGCCCTCACGGTTCAGGTGATTGATCCCCGACACAAAACGTCCCCGGTTAAAAGAGCGGCCCACCAGCGCGGCAATCTTCGGGTCCGCCGTCTGAAGCCCAATCTGGAGGGAAGCCCCAAGCCGGGCAAAACGCCGTGCCTGTTCTTTGGTGAGCAATTCCCCCCGCGCCTCAAAATGCCAGTGAATGCCCCCGCCCTGCGCGTTAAGTTCACGGCTTTCCCGCTCTATCATGTCCAGTATTTTGACAGCCCGCTGATGGTCCGTGTTAAAGGTAGGGTCCAGCACAAATATGTATGGCGTCCTGGCCCGGATAAAAAGCCGTAATTCCGCCAGCAGCCGTTCATCCGAAATATACCGGACCCGCTTTCCGGCTTTGGGTTCATCGAATCCGTGGGATTCTGCGAATCCCCTGGATTCGTAGCAGTATGCGCAGGAATAGGGGCAGCCCCGTGCCAATTCCCAGAGCGCGCCCTGACGGCTTTCGGGTTTCAGGGTCCCGTCAAGCCAGGGCGAGGGTAGCCGGTCAAGGCCGCCCGGAAACGACAGAGTTTCACTACCGGTGTTACCGTCAACAGAAATCACGCCATCAACAGTATCACTGCCGCGCAGAGAATCAACCAACCCCGCCGCAGAGCGGCCGGGGTATGGTTGTTTAGGTAAGGTATTTGTCTCAGGGTCCATACCCTTTATAACGCCCCAGAGGGGCGGGGTATGGACCCTTCGCATACAATCAACGCCAATTCCGAAAAGCAGGCTCCCCAGGAGCCGTACTGCCGCCGCCTCACCCTCGCCGCGTACAACCGCGTCGAAGGGGCCGCCGTCGGCTGCGGACAGTCCGGCGGGGAGGGCCGTTGCATCGGGGCCGCCGCAGAAGAGGAACCGGTCCGGCTGTTCAGAGCGCAGAACCTTTGCGGCTTCAACCATGAAGGAACGGTTCCAACTGTAGAGGGAAAAGCCCAGCGCGAAAAAGGGGGCGTCTTTGGTTTGGGCGGCATTGATGATGTTGAGGATCGCCGCCGTACCACCGGCAACAAAGGTTTCGAGCAGGGAAACGGACAGAGCCGGAAAGGCCGCCTGTAACGCGGAAGCGACAGAGGCCGCGCCCAGAGGAACCGCGTCGGGACCGGACTCAAGGTGGACCGCAATCAGGGCAATATGGGGGGCGGCTTTCAACAGATCAATCCTGTCTTAGTATGCGGCGATTCTGATGCGGCCGTCAAGGCTTTTTGCGCCGTGGATAAAAAAAGCGGTATGAAACCGGTATATCAAAATAAAAAACATTTAGACTATGAACACACACAAATTCGTAAATGAAAAAGAAAATGAAAAAACATGACGCAAAACACCTGCAAACACAATGTGACATCTTGATAAAAATGGATAAACCCCGTATATTTTTCTTAGTTGAATGTGTTATGGAGGTGTTATAATGGACAGACGTGAATTTATAAAGAAATCGGCCGCTCTGGGCTTTGGCGCGGGGCTGTTTTTTATGCCCAAGGGCTTACGGGGCGCCGTTGAGCTTGCCGCCCAGGGAACCGGGTATCCCGACTTGATAGCCCTCAAGGGCGGGACGCCCCGGACCATGTTCGAGCGGGGGATGCGGGAACTCGGCGGCATGGGGCGCTTTGTCAAAAGCGGGCAGACCGTGGTGATAAAGCCCAATATGTCCTTTGACCTTGCGCCGGAATACGCGGCAAACACCTCCCCCGAACTGGTGGCGGCGGTGGTCCAGCAGTGCAAAGACGCCGGGGCGCGCAGGATACTCATTGTCGACCATTCCCTTGCCCATTGGGAGCGGGCCAGTAAAAGCAGCGGCATCTTTGACGCGGCGAAAAACGCCGGTGCGGTCTATGCCCAGGCCGAGCGGGAAGGCTACTACCAAAAGGTTACTGTGAATGGTGGCAAGAGGCTGAGGGAAGTGGCGGTACACGAAGCCCTCCTGGAAGCGGACGTATTCATCAATGTACCGGTGCTGAAGCACCACGGTGGCGCGGGCGTTTCGGGCTCAATCAAAAATCTTATGGGCTGCGTCTGGGACAGGCGGGTCTATCACTCAAGCGGCCTCCAGACCTGTATCGCCGACTTTCTCTACGTCAAGAAACCAAACCTCAACATTGTTGACGCATACCGTGTCCTCACCAGAAACGGCCCCGGCGGCGGGAACCTTGCAGATGTGAACCAGATGGGTTCGATGATCATATCCCCGGATATCGTGGCTGCGGACTCGGCGGCCTTTGCCCTGGTAGGCCGAAGCCAGGGGCAGGTCGAGTATGTACGCATTGCCTCGGAAGCGGGTATGGGGCAGATGGACCTTTCCAAACTGAACATCTCCCGCCTTTCCGTGTAATGGCGCGGAAGTCACGGGGTCCTAAAGCCCCCGCCGTCATCCGTTTCCTCATTGCCCTTGGGGTGCTTGCTCTTTTTGTCTATGCCTACCTTTCGCCCGGCCTCCTCTCCAACGGCATACTGGCCCTGCTGGTCAAAGGGCAATTTTCCGCCGCACTGTATGGGGCCGGCCTTGCGGGCATTGTCCTCGTCTTGCTCGCCCTCACCCTGATTTTCGGCAGGCTCTATTGCAGCGTCCTCTGTCCTCTGGGAACCGTGCAGGAACTTTTTTGGCGGGTCGGCGGTTTACTACTACGAAAAAAAGGAAAACAGGAACGGGGGGTTGCGCGCAGGGGCTATGCGGCTCCATCAAAGGCACGGTATGCGGTGCCGTTGCTTGTTGCTGCGGGAGTGATTTTTTCCTTTACCCCGCTCATGGTGATCGTTGACCCCATCTCTACCTTCGGGCGGGGAATGGGTGCGTTGCGGAGTCTGTTCTCGCAAGGCGGCGGAACTACAGTCTTTACGCTCGCGTGCGCCCTCGCCGTTCCGCTGATTCTCATCGTGATTGTAGCGTTGCTGCGCGGCAGGGCTTTTTGTGCCTGGTGTCCGGTGGGCGTGACCCTGGGACTGTTTTCGTCGGCAGCGCCTCTGGGCATGAAGGTCTCCGCTACTTGCGCCTCCTGCGGACTTTGCGAGGTGAAATGCCCCGCAGGTTGTATCGATTCAAAAGCAAAGCGCATAGACAGCGAGCGTTGTGTGCTGTGTTTTTCCTGCACTGCGGTCTGTCCCACGGGGAGCGCAGCCTATGGGGTGCGGGGCTGGGCAACGGTTTCAGGGGAAGCGCGGCGCGTCTTTTTGAAAAAGGCGGGAAAAGCATCGCTGGTATGCGGCGCGGCCTACCTTTTAGGACCGAGCCTCAAACTGTTTTCCCGTCCATCGAATGTGGCCCTTGCAAGCTTAAGTGAAGGTGAAACGCTCCCCATATTGCCGCCGGGGGCAAAAAATCTGATTCACTATACCGGGCGCTGTATCGCGTGCCATGCCTGTGTCGCGTCCTGTCCTGCCAACATCATCACGGCGAAGGATGGCGTGCACCCTCATCTTGATTACTCAGGAGATGCAACCGCCGCCTGCCAGTTCAACTGCATCGAATGCTCATCAGTCTGTCCAACCAAAGCCATTACCCGCCTCAGCGTAGAAGAAAAACGCAGGACACGGATAGCCCTGTCCACCCTCTACTTTGAGCGTTGCGTGGTCAAGACCAGGCATGAATCCTGCGGCGCCTGTGCGGAGGTCTGTCCCACCGGGGCACTCACCATGGTCGCCTACAGTGAGCCGGGGATTCCCTTTCTCACCATGCCCATATATGATGAACGGTACTGTATCGGTTGCGGCGCCTGCCTCGCCTCCTGCCCCGCCGAGCCGCGGGCCTTTACCCTCGCGGCGGTGAAGGAACAGAGCCTTACGGTTGGATCGCGTCCGCTGGAGGAAGCCGGAGATGAACTGCGGGTGGAGAATACCGGCGACTTTCCGTTTTGATCTATAAATTGTGCTTAATTCTTTTATAATACTAGTGCGGCTGAATAGCCGCACAAAAAAGAGGTTAATATGCATTTAGGAGCGGGAGAGATTGCGCTGTTGATTATACTGGCGCTGGTGCTGTTCGGCGCGAAACGGCTGCCCCAGGTGGGCAGGGCCGCCGGGGAAGCGATACGGGAATTCAAGTCCGCGTTCAACGGCGTGGGTAAACTGAAGGACGATGTTGTCGAGATGGACGGCGTCCGCACAAGCGATGCCGAAAAACAGGCCGATGGCGAAGAAAACGGAAGTTAAGCTTAAACCGGAAATCGAACACAAACCTGAGGTTGGTGAAAAAACGGGCAGCGCCAACGGCGGCGTTGCCGTCGGCGCTGCCGTTGGCGAATGGACACCGCACCTTGAGGAACTTCGCCGCAGAATCATCGCTATACTGGCGGTATTCACCGTGGTAACCGTCCCCGCCTTTATTTTTTCCGAATATCTGGCGGCTTTTCTTATGGCGCCGGCAGCGGGCCTGGACGTTGCGCTTTACACCTTCGACCCCGCCGAAAAATTTCTGGCCTATCTCCACCTTGCGGTATGGACGGGCGCGGTCGCCTCGGCGCCCTTCTGTCTTTTGCAAATCGGCCTCTTTGTTTGGCCCGCCCTTAAGGGGAAAGAGCGACGATGGACGATGGCGGCGCTTGCCGTCGTGCCGGTGCTGTTTATTGCCGGCTCTGCCGCGGCGTACCAGTTTCTTTCGCCCACCGTGCTGCGCTTCTTTCTGGGCTTCAGTTCCGGCGACGGCATCCAGCCGCTCTGGGGCTTCAGGGAATACCTGGGTCTGCTCTTCGCCCTGATGCTTGCCGCAGGCCTTCTTTTGCAGACACCGCTCCTGCTGCTGGCCGCATTCGCCTTAGGTCTGGTGACCCCTGTTACCGTGGCCCGCTTCCGGCTCCACATCGTCTTCCTGATTTTTCTGGCCGCCGCCTTCTGCACCCCGCCTGATGTCATTTCCCAGGTAGCCCTCGGCGTTCCCCTGTATTTACTTTTTGAGCTGACCCTATTCATCGGACGTTTTTTCACAAAGCGGATATGATTCTTGCTGCGATTATTGAGATGTCCAGAGGACATGAACGAGTACTTGCCATTCGCACCCGTTCATGCTATTATATTTTTAAGCATTATCTTTCACATAAAGGGGGAAAAGCATGATTTACACGGTACCGTATACAGCCTTGCCGAATAAGTACACTGTTACACACCCAGCCTCCCCCGCCCCCCCCCCCCTCCCCACCCCCCCACCCCCCTCTCCACCCACACCACCCCCCCCCCCAACACACCACTCCACACACCCCACACACCTCACACCACCACCATCAAACCTCTTTACTCCTCGCTCTTCCACACACGTCCTTCCTCTCTCACACCGCCCTGTCATCTACCCTCCTATCA
>BNVD01000039.1 GCA_025997835.1 Spirochaetia bacterium | reverse complement strand
CTAAAGTCTGAGACTAAAGTCTGAGACTAAAGTCTGAGACTAAAGTCTGAGACTAAAGTCTGAGACTAAAGTCTGAGACTAAAGTCTGAGACTAAAGTCTGAGACTAAAGTCTGAGACTAAAGTCTGAGACTAAAGTCTGCGCATTTTATTCGTGCGCGGGTCCTAAGGACACGGCACAGGAGCAGCTATGAATACTGATACATCTACCTCGCAGGATACGCGCATGACCATCAACCTTAACAATCGGGAAATCATCCTCATCGGCACCGCCCATGTATCACGGGAAAGCATCAACGAGGTGGAGCAGGTCATTCGGGACGAAAAGCCCGGCATGGTCTGTGTTGAACTGGATGCCGGCCGCTACGCTTCACTATCCCAAAAGGAACACTGGGAAAAGCTTGATGTGATTAAGGTCTTCCGGGAGGGTAAGGGCTTTCTCCTGATGGCGAACCTGGTCCTTTCCAGTTTCCAGCGCCGTATGGGGCAGGAACTGGGGGTCAAGCCGGGGGAAGAAATGAAGACCGCCGTGGAAACCGCCGTGGAAATGGGGCTCCCCTATACGCTCTGCGACCGGGAAGTATCCCTCACCCTGCGCCGGGCCTGGGCCCGTTGCGGCCTCTGGAGCAAGTGCAAACTGCTGGCAACCCTCTTCTCAAGCGCCTTTTCCACGGAAAAACTCAGCGAACAGGAAATTGAGGACCTTAAAAACCGCAGTGAACTGGACGGCATGATGGCGGATCTGGCAGACTACCTCCCCAAGGTAAAGGAGACCCTTATCGACGAGCGGGACCGCTACCTTGCGGCCAAAATTTGGTCGAGCACAGCGCCGAAAACGGCGCCAGACACCGTGGTGTCTGACGACACCGTGGTGTCTGATGACACCGTGGTGTCTGATAAAACGGTGCCTGGCACCTTAGATGATGGCACCAGCAGGATTGTTGCCGTCGTAGGCGCGGGGCACATGATGGGGATTAAGGCGAACATGGAAAAAATCGCCGCCGGGGAGGCGGGGGAAGACGTATCGGAACTGGACACCATTCCTGCGGGCACGGGGTTTGCAAAGGCGGTGGGCTGGCTCTTTCCTGCTCTGATCGTGGGCCTCATCGCGGCGGGCTTTTTCCGGGCCGGGCCCGGAGTAAGCCTTGATATGCTGCTCCACTGGGTACTCTGGAATGGCTCGTTGGCGGCGGCGGGGACCCTCCTCGCATTGGGGCATCCCCTCTCAATTTTGGTGTCCTTTGTGGGGGCGCCCATCGCCACGATCAATCCATTTATCGGGGTGGGGCTCTTTTCCGGGATCGTGGAAGCCACCTTGCGTAAACCCCGGATCATCGACACCCAAACCATCTCCGACGACGTAGGGAGCATAAAGGGAATCTACCGGAACCGTATTACCAAGGCATTGCTGGTGTTTTTTCTGTCATCCATCGGCGGGGCCATAGGGAACTTTATTTCGATCCCCTCACTGGCGGGCCTACTGACCAAATAACAAACTGCTAGAGACCGGTTAGTTTTACCACAACGGCAAGTCCAATCCCGATGGGGATCAGGGCGAGCAGCGCAATCAGAATTACCCCCTGGAACTTCCAGAAGGATAGGTTGTTTTCCAGGGCGATCTCAAGCTCCCGGTCGAAATTACTCAGAATGTAATCGTGAAGATGGGCGCCGAAACCATAAACAAACCGGGCGGCAAAAAACAGCAGTATCCCGATCCCCAAACACACCAGTCCGATGGCGGCCCCGGTAGCTCCGCCGAACGCCGCCGGTAATTTCACCGTCAGGGAGGCGGTAAATGGGGCGACAACGGCCACGATAATCCCGAAAAGCGTTATAAGAATACAGCCGATATACGTAACGACCCCGGCAAAGCGAAGCCACGGCGAGACGCTCCATAGATGGAACACCATGGTATCGGTCAGGTACCTGGCCGGCGGCAGGGTATTCTGAACATTAGAATCGGACATACATACTCCTTATTATGGCATTATAATAGAATAACCGGGGGAGTGTATACGTGCGGGCAATAGCTATTCAAAATCTTCTATATTGATATAATCGTAGCAAGGAGAATTCACCCTCATGGAGGAATCCTTACCGCGCCACGATTTTCATCTGACGCCCATCGAAAAGGCGACGCTGTTTTCCTCCCTGCTGGACGGAGAACGGCAGTTCGTTCTTGCCCATTCAAGCATACTCCAGCTCCGTCACGGCGGCCGTCTCTTTTCCTCAGGCGAAAAGGCGGATCACTTCTATATGCTATTGGAAGGAAGCATCCGGGTCTTTCAGTCACGGGAGAACACCCGGGATGATGAACTGGCCCGGTTCGCCCCCGGTGACATCATCGGCGACTTCGACTTTGCCCGTCAGGCCGTATACGATGCCCAGGCCGAAGCGGAAGAAGATTCGGTACTCATCATGTTTCCCGGCTTCGGCCTCACCATAGACGCCATTTCCCCCGAAGGCCCCCACGCCATCGCCCAAATCCTCCTGGGTTCCATTGTGATGATGAGCGGCCGCCTCCGGGAAACCAATAAAATCACCGTGGAAAACCGGACTTGGGTCGACGAACTCCGCCGCCGGGCCTACGAAGAGCCCGGAACCGGCCTCTGGAAACAGTCCTTCCTCACCGACGAAGGGAGCAGCATCCGCTCCGCCCCAACCGCCCTGATCATGCTCAAGCCCGACCGCTTTAAAACCCTGGTTGACACACGGGGCCACGTCGTGGGGGATGAAGCTATGGTCCGCCTCGCCAGGGTATTGAAAGACACCCTTCGGCATACCGGACATCATGGCTGGCCCATGCGCTTTAAAAGCAACGAGACTGGGCTGCTTATCAACAAATGCGATGCCGCCCAGGCGGAAAAAATCGCCGAAATCCTCCTTGCCGGGGTAGCCTCCCTGGAGCCAATCCCTCCCGAAGGGGATGAGCCGGTTTTCAATTTCACCGCCACTATCGCTTGGGGGGTCTGGCCCGATGATGATGAGAAATGGGATTCCCTGTTCCAGCGCAGTTACACCCTCCTCTTGGACACCTGGCGTTCCGGCGGTAACCGTATAACCCGCTGTCCCAAACCGGAGTACCCATGAGCGACGAACTGGAAGCCGCCCTGGGTTCCCCCATCGAACTCCTTATGGATGCCCCCATGTTCTCCGGCATGAGTGATCTCGAATTTACCGCCGTCACCGCTTTTATGGAACGGCGGCGTATCGAAAAAGGGGCCGTCGTCTTTAACGAAGGGGATACGGGTGAAGAGTTATATATCCTCATCTCCGGGGCCCTCCGTGTATTCATCACTCAGCCTGACGGTGGTAAATGCTGGCTGCTCAACGTCCCCCAGGGTTCTTTTTTTGGGGAAATGTCGGTGATCGCACGGGAACCCCGGTCCACCACCATCACCGCCGAAGAAGATTCCGACGTTTTGGTCCTCCAGGGCATCGATTTTTACCGCATCCTCTATGAACACCCCATGATCGGCGTGAAACTGCTCAAAGCCATTGGCAAAGTGGAAAGCGGTTGGCTGGAAAACTCCGCCCGGCACCTCAACGACCTTATGCGCTGGGGCGAAACCGCCCGCCGCCGGGCCATCACCGACGAACTCACAGGGCTCAACAACCGCCGCTTCCTGGAAGACTCCATCAAAGAGCGTTTCCGCCGGGGTTCCCCCGGCAGCCGTGAAATATCCCTTATGATGATGGATATGGACCGGGTCCATGAAATCAACGAAACCCACGGCCCGCAGGCCGGGGACCGGGTAATCTCCGCCATGGCGGGCATCATCCGTTCCACCGTCCGCAGCGGGGACATAGCCGCCCGGTTGTCCGGTGACGAATTCGCCGTTCTCCTTCCCGACACCGGCGAGGAGAACGCCAAAGTCCTCGCCGAACGCATCCGCACCGCCGTAAACGGGACCGAAGTACCGGTCCCTGTCGCCCCCGGCGCCGCAGCCCAGGTCCCCATCAACATCCGTGCCAGTATCGGCATCGCCGTGGCCCCCAACCACGCCTCCTCCGGGGAAAGCCTCTTCTACGCTGCCGATACCGCCCTCCGCAAAGCTAAAGCCCTGGGCCGGGACCGCGTCGAGCTTGCGGGGTGAGAAAGGGCGTATAAAGGGCGTCTCTGACAATTTTATAACAATAATCGTTGCAACCCGCCCTTTTGTGGTATACTATACAAAGCGTAAAGGGGCGTATCATGATGGAAAACTTTGGTATTATATGCGGTGTCACGCTAGGCCTGTTCGGGTCTGTTTTCTCGGTTGTCCAGTTCTTTTACCAGCGGCATAAGGACAAGGAGCAGGCTGAAAGGGAAGCCCAAAGGGACAAGGAGCAGGCTGAAAGGGAAGCCCAAAGGGACAAGGCGCAGGATTTGAAAGATCGGCTGACTTTTCTTACACAGGTGATTATCGACAAGGACATACCCCGCGAATCCCGCCAGCCCTTTTATGAAGAGTATATAGCCAAGGGCGGTAATGGGACGGTTGTCAAGTTCTGGCTGGAAAACAAGTAAAGACGGTGGTAAGGATGAACGCACAGAGGCGCAGGGGCGACAGGCGCCAAATTCAGGGAGGAGTGAAGAATTCCAGCTCCTAACTTCTTCCTCCTGACTGAATTGCGCTCCGGCAACGGACACCTTGACAAACTTCACCAAAAAATGATACGCTAATCCCAACATGAGCGATAGCGCATACACCCCACCCAAAACAGCGCCCGGCAGGGCGTTTACGACAAAATTGGCACGGTGTAGCCTCAACAAATTCCCTGTATGCCGCAAATGCGCGACCGCTTTGGCGGGAGCGGCGGGCGACACCCGACACCCGACACGATTATGTAAGCCGGTAATTCTTTGTCAACCATCTGATAGTATATTTTCTCATCTGAGCCGGTTTCAAAATGAAAAACTGAAGAAGCTAAACCACGGAGGGCACAGAGAACACGGAGTTTTCTCTGTGCCCTCCGTGGTTAAAATTCAAAATTTTGTCACCGGCTCATCTTTTAGGAAAAACGCCGCCATGTCCTCCGTACGGGGGAATAGCGGCTTTTTTATATATCCATACAAACAGAAGGAGAATTGTATGCAAAAGAAACTGTTTTTAATGGGAATGTTCAGCCCAGCGATGTCAACCGCAGCGACGGTAATCGCAGCGATGGTAATCGCCGTGCTGGCATTCGGAGTGGTTGTGACGGGCTGTGAAGGACCCGCTGGACCTGCCGGGGCTAATGGGAATGACGGTACTTCCATAATTTGGAAAGGCACATTAGCAGCGGCGCCCGTAAACCCCGTGACAAACTGGGCGTACTACAACACCGCCGACAAAAAAGCCTATATCTATGACGGCGCCGCCTGGCAGATTCTTGCCGTAGATGGCGACAAGGGCGACACCGGAAACACCGGCGCGACCGGCGCTAAAGGTGACAAAGGCGATACCGGGGACACCGGCGCGGCTGGCACGGGGATTGTATGGAAAGGCAGCTTGGCAACGGCGCCGGCAAACCCCGTGACCAACTGGGCATACTACAACACCGCCGACAAGAAAGCGTACATCTACGATGGCACGACTTGGCAGATTCTTGCCGTGGATGGACGGGACGCCTTTACCTTTACCACCCCGGCAACCTACCAGACAATGGTAAGTTTGGCCGGGGGTACGATAACAGGAAGCGGTACGGAAGGTGTATTTCCAGCGGCCCGGCCGTCAGTAACCATCAACCCCTTCAAAATAGCCAAATATGAAACCACGTACCAGTTATGGAAAGAGGTATACGACTGGGCGGTAGTAAACGGGTACACCATTGCAAACCCCGGCGTAGAGGGGCATGGAACAGACGGAACCGGTACGGTAGGAACTGCCGCCGAACGGGCAACCCGTCCGGTAACGACGATCAACTGGCGGGATGCAATAGTATGGTGCAATGCGTATAGCCAGCTCTGCGGCAAAGAGCCGGTATATTACACCGATACCGCGTATACCACCGTATTAAAGGAATCGACCAATACGAGCGGGACGGCAACGGCGGCGGATACAGCAGTAATGAAACCCGGCACAAACGGCTACCGCTTACCCACGGAAGTGGAGTGGGAATATGCGGCGCGTGGCGGTGACCTGACTGACACAACAAACTGGAGCTACCCATATTCGGGGAGCAGTACCGTTGGCGATGTAGCCTGGTACACGGTTAATTCTTATGACCTTACATCAAGCGATAACGATTACGGGGTTCATCCGGTAGGGGACCGCAAAGCGGCAAACGGCAAAGAGTTGTACGACATGAGCGGGAATGTGTATGAATGGTGCTGGGACTGGTCTGGCACAATCAGCACGGCGACCCCCGATGAGGGAGCCGATTCGGGCGTGGTCCGGGTTTTTCGGGGCGGTTGTTGGGGCATCAGTGCGTTGGTCTGCTCGGTGTCCTACCGTTTCACCCGCGGCCCCGACTACGGGAGCATCTACATCGGTTTCCGTGTTGTGTGCCCCTGAGTGCGAACTCCAGTAGGAGTTGCGAACTCCTGAGAGTTCGACGCAATTTTCGGGGTCTGTACGGAGCCTCCCCTGCGCAAGCAGGTTCTTGCTTAGCCGAGCGCAGATACAGACCCTGTGTTTGGACAGCGCCCTGAAACAGAACAAAAAGAAGGAAAAACGTAGCCAAAACGTATAACCGCCGTAAGGCGGTTGCGTCAAAATTCGTAAAATCTGGAGCAAAGAATGCTCTCGCTGACCCCTACCATCACTCCGGCAGTAAAAAATCCTCCACATTGTTCGGGGTAATAACCTCAAAGCTGCTCTGCGGGTAGTGTTCCAGAAAAGCCTTGGGCCTTTTATACCTGGCCGCGGGGTTCCACTTAAATTCATACGCAGTGATGGCGCCGTTCCCTTCTTCAAGATAATCTATCTCTTTTTGATCCGTGGTACGCCAAAACCAGGTATTTTTTACCAGTTCCTCGTATTCCAGCCGCTTTTTTCGTTCTGAGACAAGAAAGTTTTCCCAGAGCGGGCCAACATCATTGCGGAGTTCGGGGATGGAAAAGTTTGCAATCAGGGCGTTGCGGATTCCGTTATCGTAAAAATAGATTTTCCGGCTGAATTTCAATTCGTTTCGCATATTACGGCTAAAGGAGCCAAGGCGGAATACGAGGAACTGGTAAAAAATACCTGGTTTTGGCGTACCACGGATCAAAAAGAGATAGATTATCTTGAAGAAGGGAACGGCGCCATCACTGCGTATGAATTTAAGTGGAACCCCGCGGCCAGGTATAAAAGGCCCAAGGCTTTTCTGGAACACTACCCGCAGAGCAGCTTTGAGGTTATTACCCCGAACAATGTGGAGGATTTTTTACTGCCGGAGTGATGGTAGGGGTCAGCGAGAGCATTCTTTGCTCCAGATTTTACGAATTTTGACGCAACCGCCTTACGGCGGTTATACGTTTTGGCTACGTTTTTCCTTCTTTTTGTTCTGTTTCAGGGCGCTGTCCAAACACAGGGTCTGTATCTGCGCTCGGCTAAGCAAGAACCTGCTTGCGCAGGGGAGGCTCCGTACAGACCCCGAAAATTGCGTCGAACTCTCAGGAGTTCGCAACTCCTACTGGAGTTCGCACTCAGGGGCACACAACACGGAAACCGATGTAGATGCTCCCGTAGTCGGGGCCGCGGGTGAAACGGTAGGACACCGAGCAGACCAACGCACTGATGCCCCAACAACCGCCCCGAAAAACCCGGACCACGCCCGAATCGGCTCCCTCATCGGGGGTCGCCGTGCTGATTGTGCCAGACCAGTCCCAGCACCATTCATACACATTCCCGCTCATGTCGTACAACTCTTTGCCGTTTGCCGCTTTGCGGTCCCCTACCGGATGAACCCCGTAATCGTTATCGCTTGATGTAAGGTCATAAGAATTAACCGTGTACCAGGCTACATCGCCAACGGTACTGCTCCCCGAATATGGGTAGCTCCAGTTTGTTGTGTCAGTCAGGTCACCGCCACGCGCCGCATATTCCCACTCCACTTCCGTGGGTAAGCGGTAGCCGTTTGTGCCGGGTTTCATTACTGCTGTATCCGCCGCCGTTGCCGTCCCGCTCGTATTGGTCGATTCCTTTAATACGGTGGTATACGCGGTATCGGTGTAATATACCGGCTCTTTGCCGCAGAGCTGGCTATACGCATTGCACCATACTATTGCATCCCGCCAGTTGATCGTCGTTACCGGACGGGTTGCCCGTTCGGCGGCAGTTCCTACCGTACCGGTTCCGTCTGTTCCATGCCCCTCTACGCCGGGGTTTGCAATGGTGTACCCGTTTACTACCGCCCAGTCGTATACCTCTTTCCATAACTGGTACGTGGTTTCATATTTGGCTATTTTGAAGGGGTTGATGGTTACTGACGGCCGGGCCGCTGGAAATACACCTTCCGTACCGCTTCCTGTTATCGTACCCCCGGCCAAACTTACCATTGTCTGGTAGGTTGCCGGGGTGGTAAAGGTAAAGGCGTCCCGTCCATCCACGGCAAGAATCTGCCAAGTCGTGCCATCGTAGATGTACGCTTTCTTGTCGGCGGTGTTGTAGTATGCCCAGTTGGTCACGGGGTTTGCCGGCGCCGTTGCCAAGCTGCCTTTCCATACAATCCCCGTGCCAGCCGCGCCGGTGTCCCCGGTATCGCCTTTGTCACCTTTAGCGCCGGTCGCGCCGGTGTTTCCGGTGTCGCCCTTGTCGCCATCTACGGCAAGAATCTGCCAGGCGGCGCCGTCATAGATATAGGCTTTTTTGTCGGCGGTGTTGTAGTACGCCCAGTTTGTCACGGGGTTTACGGGCGCCGCTGCTAATGTGCCTTTCCAAATTATGGAAGTACCGTCATTCCCATTAGCCCCGGCAGGTCCAGCGGGTCCTTCACAGCCCGTCACAACCACTCCGAATGCCAGCACGGCGATTACCATCGCTGCGATTACCGTCGCTGCGGTTGACATCGCTGGGCTGAACATTCCCATTAAAAACAGTTTCTTTTGCATACAATTCTCCTTCTGTTTGTATGGATATATAAAAAAGCCGCTATTCCCCCGTACGGAGGACATGGCGGCGTTTTTCCTAAAAGATGAGCCGGTGACAAAATTTTGAATTTTAACCACGGAGGGCACAGAGAAAACTCCGTGTTCTCTGTGCCCTCCGTGGTTTAGCTTCTTCAGTTTTTCATTTTGAAACCGGCTCAGATGAGAAAATATACTATCAGATGGTTGACAAAGAATTACCGGCTTACATAATCGTGTCGGGTGTCGGGTGTCGCCCGCCGCTCCCGCCAAAGCGGTCGCGCATTTGCGGCATACAGGGAATTTGTTGAGGCTACACCGTGCCAATTTTGTCGTAAACGCCCTGCCGGGCGCTGTTTTGGGTGGGGTGTATGCGCTATCGCTCATGTTGGGATTAGCGTATCATTTTTTGGTGAAGTTTGTCAAGGTGTCCGTTGCCGGAGCGCAATTCAGTCAGGAGGAAGAAGTTAGGAGCTGGAATTCTTCACTCCTCCCTGAATTTGGCGCCTGTCGCCCCTGCGCCTCTGTGCGTTCATCCTTACCACCGTCTTTACTTGTTTTCCAGCCAGAACTTGACAACCGTCCCATTACCGCCCTTGGCTATATACTCTTCATAAAAGGGCTGGCGGGATTCGCGGGGTATGTCCTTGTCGATAATCACCTGTGTAAGAAAAGTCAGCCGATCTTTCAAATCCTGCGCCTTGTCCCTTTGGGCTTCCCTTTCAGCCTGCTCCTTGTCCCTTTGGGCTTCCCTTTCAGCCTGCTCCTTGTCCTTATGCCGCTGGTAAAAGAACTGGACAACCGAGAAAACAGACCCGAACAGGCCTAGCGTGACACCGCATATAATACCAAAGTTTTCCATCATGATACGCCCCTTTACGCTTTGTATAGTATACCACAAAAGGGCGGGTTGCAACGATTATTGTTATAAAATTGTCAGAGACGCCCTTTATACGCCCTTTCTCACCCCGCAAGCTCGACGCGGTCCCGGCCCAGGGCTTTAGCTTTGCGGAGGGCGGTATCGGCAGCGTAGAAGAGGCTTTCCCCGGAGGAGGCGTGGTTGGGGGCCACGGCGATGCCGATACTGGCACGGATGTTGATGGGGACCTGGGCTGCGGCGCCGGGGGCGACAGGGACCGGTACTTCGGTCCCGTTTACGGCGGTGCGGATGCGTTCGGCGAGGACTTTGGCGTTCTCCTCGCCGGTGTCGGGAAGGAGAACGGCGAATTCGTCACCGGACAACCGGGCGGCTATGTCCCCGCTGCGGACGGTGGAACGGATGATGCCCGCCATGGCGGAGATTACCCGGTCCCCGGCCTGCGGGCCGTGGGTTTCGTTGATTTCATGGACCCGGTCCATATCCATCATCATAAGGGATATTTCACGGCTGCCGGGGGAACCCCGGCGGAAACGCTCTTTGATGGAGTCTTCCAGGAAGCGGCGGTTGTTGAGCCCTGTGAGTTCGTCGGTGATGGCCCGGCGGCGGGCGGTTTCGCCCCAGCGCATAAGGTCGTTGAGGTGCCGGGCGGAGTTTTCCAGCCAACCGCTTTCCACTTTGCCAATGGCTTTGAGCAGTTTCACGCCGATCATGGGGTGTTCATAGAGGATGCGGTAAAAATCGATGCCCTGGAGGACCAAAACGTCGGAATCTTCTTCGGCGGTGATGGTGGTGGACCGGGGTTCCCGTGCGATCACCGACATTTCCCCAAAAAAAGAACCCTGGGGGACGTTGAGCAGCCAGCATTTACCACCGTCAGGCTGAGTGATGAATACACGGAGGGCCCCGGAGATGAGGATATATAACTCTTCACCCGTATCCCCTTCGTTAAAGACGACGGCCCCTTTTTCGATACGCCGCCGTTCCATAAAAGCGGTGACGGCGGTAAATTCGAGATCACTCATGCCGGAGAACATGGGGGCATCCATAAGGAGTTCGATGGGGGAACCCAGGGCGGCTTCCAGTTCGTCGCTCATGGGTACTCCGGTTTGGGACAGCGGGTTATACGGTTACCGCCGGAACGCCAGGTGTCCAAGAGGAGGGTGTAACTGCGCTGGAACAGGGAATCCCATTTCTCATCATCATCGGGCCAGACCCCCCAAGCGATAGTGGCGGTGAAATTGAAAACCGGCTCATCCCCTTCGGGAGGGATTGGCTCCAGGGAGGCTACCCCGGCAAGGAGGATTTCGGCGATTTTTTCCGCCTGGGCGGCATCGCATTTGTTGATAAGCAGCCCAGTCTCGTTGCTTTTAAAGCGCATGGGCCAGCCATGATGTCCGGTATGCCGAAGGGTGTCTTTCAATACCCTGGCGAGGCGGACCATAGCTTCATCCCCCACGACGTGGCCCCGTGTGTCAACCAGGGTTTTAAAGCGGTCGGGCTTGAGCATGATCAGGGCGGTTGGGGCGGAGCGGATGCTGCTCCCTTCGTCGGTGAGGAAGGACTGTTTCCAGAGGCCGGTTCCGGGCTCTTCGTAGGCCCGGCGGCGGAGTTCGTCGACCCAAGTCCGGTTTTCCACGGTGATTTTATTGGTTTCCCGGAGGCGGCCGCTCATCATCACAATGGAACCCAGGAGGATTTGGGCGATGGCGTGGGGGCCTTCGGGGGAAATGGCGTCTATGGTGAGGCCGAAGCCGGGAAACATGATGAGTACCGAATCTTCTTCCGCTTCGGCCTGGGCATCGTATACGGCCTGACGGGCAAAGTCGAAGTCGCCGATGATGTCACCGGGGGCGAACCGGGCCAGTTCATCATCCCGGGTGTTCTCCCGTGACTGAAAGACCCGGATGCTTCCTTCCAATAGCATATAGAAGTGATCCGCCTTTTCGCCTGAGGAAAAGAGACGGCCGCCGTGACGGAGCTGGAGTATGCTTGAATGGGCAAGAACGAACTGCCGTTCTCCGTCCAGCAGGGAGGAAAACAGCGTCGCCTTTTCGATGGGCGTCAGATGAAAATCGTGGCGCGGTAAGGATTCCTCCATGAGGGTGAATTCTCCTTGCTACGATTATATCAATATAGAAGATTTTGAATAGCTATTGCCCGCACGTATACACTCCCCCGGTTATTCTATTATAATGCCATAATAAGGAGTATGTATGTCCGATTCTAATGTTCAGAATACCCTGCCGCCGGCCAGGTACCTGACCGATACCATGGTGTTCCATCTATGGAGCGTCTCGCCGTGGCTTCGCTTTGCCGGGGTCGTTACGTATATCGGCTGTATTCTTATAACGCTTTTCGGGATTATCGTGGCCGTTGTCGCCCCATTTACCGCCTCCCTGACGGTGAAATTACCGGCGGCGTTCGGCGGAGCTACCGGGGCCGCCATCGGACTGGTGTGTTTGGGGATCGGGATACTGCTGTTTTTTGCCGCCCGGTTTGTTTATGGTTTCGGCGCCCATCTTCACGATTACATTCTGAGTAATTTCGACCGGGAGCTTGAGATCGCCCTGGAAAACAACCTATCCTTCTGGAAGTTCCAGGGGGTAATTCTGATTGCGCTGCTCGCCCTGATCCCCATCGGGATTGGACTTGCCGTTGTGGTAAAACTAACCGGTCTCTAGCAGTTTGTTATTTGGTCAGTAGGCCCGCCAGTGAGGGGATCGAAATAAAGTTCCCTATGGCCCCGCCGATGGATGACAGAAAAAACACCAGCAATGCCTTGGTAATACGGTTCCGGTAGATTCCCTTTATGCTCCCTACGTCGTCGGAGATGGTTTGGGTGTCGATGATCCGGGGTTTACGCAAGGTGGCTTCCACGATCCCGGAAAAGAGCCCCACCCCGATAAATGGATTGATCGTGGCGATGGGCGCCCCCACAAAGGACACCAAAATTGAGAGGGGATGCCCCAATGCGAGGAGGGTCCCCGCCGCCGCCAACGAGCCATTCCAGAGTACCCAGTGGAGCAGCATATCAAGGCTTACTCCGGGCCCGGCCCGGAAAAAGCCCGCCGCGATGAGGCCCACGATCAGAGCAGGAAAGAGCCAGCCCACCGCCTTTGCAAACCCCGTGCCCGCAGGAATGGTGTCCAGTTCCGATACGTCTTCCCCCGCCTCCCCGGCGGCGATTTTTTCCATGTTCGCCTTAATCCCCATCATGTGCCCCGCGCCTACGACGGCAACAATCCTGCTGGTGCCATCATCTAAGGTGCCAGGCACCGTTTTATCAGACACCACGGTGTCATCAGACACCACGGTGTCGTCAGACACCACGGTGTCTGGCGCCGTTTTCGGCGCTGTGCTCGACCAAATTTTGGCCGCAAGGTAGCGGTCCCGCTCGTCGATAAGGGTCTCCTTTACCTTGGGGAGGTAGTCTGCCAGATCCGCCATCATGCCGTCCAGTTCACTGCGGTTTTTAAGGTCCTCAATTTCCTGTTCGCTGAGTTTTTCCGTGGAAAAGGCGCTTGAGAAGAGGGTTGCCAGCAGTTTGCACTTGCTCCAGAGGCCGCAACGGGCCCAGGCCCGGCGCAGGGTGAGGGATACTTCCCGGTCGCAGAGCGTATAGGGGAGCCCCATTTCCACGGCGGTTTCCACGGCGGTCTTCATTTCTTCCCCCGGCTTGACCCCCAGTTCCTGCCCCATACGGCGCTGGAAACTGGAAAGGACCAGGTTCGCCATCAGGAGAAAGCCCTTACCCTCCCGGAAGACCTTAATCACATCAAGCTTTTCCCAGTGTTCCTTTTGGGATAGTGAAGCGTAGCGGCCGGCATCCAGTTCAACACAGACCATGCCGGGCTTTTCGTCCCGAATGACCTGCTCCACCTCGTTGATGCTTTCCCGTGATACATGGGCGGTGCCGATGAGGATGATTTCCCGATTGTTAAGGTTGATGGTCATGCGCGTATCCTGCGAGGTAGATGTATCAGTATTCATAGCTGCTCCTGTGCCGTGTCCTTAGGACCCGCGCACGAATAAAATGCGCAGACTTTAGTCTCAGACTTTAGTCTCAGACTTTAGTCTCAGACTTTAGTCTCAGACTTTAGTCTCAGACTTTAGTCTCAGACTTTAGTCTCAGACTTTAGTCTCAGACTTTAGTCTCAGACTTTAGTCTCAGACTTTAG
>BNVD01000038.1 GCA_025997835.1 Spirochaetia bacterium | reverse complement strand
GAGGGGCCACCCGCCGCACCGCCCGCCTTTGTCGTGTTGTATGGGCTACCTTTACTTTGGATATGGGGAAGAGGCGTTTTGGGCGATGCGGCGGGTGTATGGGCGCTACCATTCACTCTGGATGAGGGGAAGAGGCGTTTTAGGCGGCACGGCGGGTGTATGGATCACCATCCACTTGGGGTGTGGGGAAGTGGCGGTTTGGGCGGCGCTTGGGGGATGAAGGTTTATACTGATCATTGCCGCTGTCTATGGCTATCGTCACCACTGTGTTTGAGGAAAAAACGGAAGATATAGTTAAAAAACGTTCATTGCGGTATGGGTTTTTAAAACTTGGGCAATTCCAACCAGAATATCCTGGCCGTCTTCGTTGAGTTCTTTAAGAATTTGCAGGATCGCATGAACCCTGGGGCTGGAGGGGATAATGATTTCTTCATGCCGGGGGTTTTGCCCGGTAACCAGGTATTCCACCGAAACGCCGAGGGCTTCGGCTATTTTTACCGCCGTAGTGGCCGGGGGTATGGAAGCCTGCTTGCCCATATAACAATCAAGCGCCCCCTTCGCAATTCCCGTTTTTGCGGCTAATTCCTTAATGGTCAAATCCTGATAGTCGAGTTCATCCCTCAGATTTTTCCTGAAACTGCTCTCCATAAGTAAAAAGTATCGTAATTACCAGATTTTGTGGGATTTTGTTATGGTAATTGCCGTTATGTGATTCGGACAGGATAAGCAGTTTTCATATTTTTCTGGTATTTCACGCCGTTTGAGCGGCGAGGAAGAGTTCCCGGCATAGCTTGGGGCTTATATAAAAAAGGAGGCTTCCATCGAAAGGGCTTCGATTTTCAGGTTTGCCGGTAAAAGCTGCTTTTGCAGCAGTGCTGGCATTGAGTTTGGCAATCACCGGATGCGGTGATAAAGATACAGGCGACCCCACGGGCCCCGGCGATACCCGCGCGGAACTGACCGCGGGCAGTGCGGTAAGCGCGGCGGATACCGCCACCACCGCGAGCGTTACCTTCACCGGCGCGACGGGGCTTAGCCTTGCGGCGGCGGACTTTACGGTAAGCACGGGCGGAACCATCGGCACACCGGCGGTAAGCGGCGATACCGTTACCGTACCGGTGACCTTCGCGGCAAACTCCGGCACCTCGGCAAAAACCTATACCGTGGGCATTAACGGCGCCAGCACCAAGGTTAAGGGCAGTGCGACCGTAGTTGTCATCCAGGCAGCCAACGATCCGAGCGACACCCGCAAGGGACTAACCGCAGGTAGTGCGGTAAGCGCGGCGGGTACCGCAACCATCGCGAGCGTTACCTTTACCGGCGCGACGGGGCTTACCCTCACGGCGGCGGACTTTACGGTAAGCACGGGCGGAACCATCGGCACACCAGCGGTGAGCGGCGATACCGTTACCGTACCCGTCACCTTCGCGGCAAACACCGGCACATCGGCGAAAAGCTACACCGTGGGGATCAATGGCGACAGCGCCAAGATTAAGGGTAGTACGACTGTGGTGATTACGCAGGATGCCGCTCCCAGCACCGGTGCCGATCTCGGTTTATACATAGGGAGTGCGGCGAGTCCCGAAGCCAATACCGGCACACTGGCTCTGGCCCTGGCCTGGCTGAAGAGTAATGCGGCGAACAATACGGACTACACCATCCTGATAGGTGCGAACGAAAGCCTGCCGTCCTGGACCTTGGGGGGCGCTTCCCCCGGGACATCCGTGGCGGCAAACGGCAAGACCGGCGTCAAAATCACCATCAGGGACAAGGGTGCGGAACGGAGGGTGACAGGCAGCAGCCTTTTCACGATAAACAGCGGGGTTACGCTGGTCCTAAGCGAGAAGATCACCCTTGTGGGGATAAATAGCAATACTGCCTCATTAGTCCGGGTAGACGATGGGAGCCTTGAGATGCGGGAAAATGCGAAGATTACCGGGAATCACAGCGTCCCCTCCTCCTTCTCCTCCGGCGGCGGGGTGTATGTCGACCGCGGGACCTTTATCATGAAGGGTGGAACCGTTTATGGCAGCGATGGGGGAGCAAATGCCAACAAGCTGACAGGGAGCGGAACAAAGCTGGGAGTTTCCTTGTACAAATCTGTAAACGGCGTAGCGAAGTTCGGCAACGAGCAACCCATTATTGCGGGGGTTCAAACGACTGACTTATTCACCGACGATACCCTTACGGGGCATGAGTAGGTAACGGCAGAGAGAACTTGTAATAAAGCGGTGGGGCGCTTTAAGAGCCCTGCCGCTTTATTAGTACAAGTAAACGCAAGCGGATGCCTGTTCTGGTTATAGGACGCAAACGGGTGGAATGATTAAGGAGTGGTAAGCAATATGGATAAAAAGACATCATGGACGCAAAAAATCGTTAATGCCATACTTGAAAGCAATTTTGAGTTTGGAAAAGCTTTTATCGTTTACAGTGCTGATGATTTTTTCAGGATCGATGTATTTCAGAATGATTTGCGAGAAAAAATAAAAGGAGTACTTAAAGGAGAAATAAATGTAGATAAAATCTCGGATATTAACGGTACCGATTTTGATCAGTCGAGATCTTTCAAAGGGAAAAATCCTAATAAGAATACAGATGAAAAAATGCGGATAATAGTTTTTTCTAACCACCTCGAAATTGGTGTATATACAGGAGATTTTTACGAATATGAGGTGCTTTTTGAAAAATAATGATAGGGGCAAACCAATGGATGGTATTGACAAGAAATTTTCATTTGTAAAATATTTGTTCATAGGTTGTGGGATATTAGTATTTCTTATCCTATCCTATAGTGCATTATTAATAATTCATGACAAAGACCCTAAACTGGAAATTTTATTACCCACAATACTCGCGATTGCAAGTATTGTAATGCCGCTACTAAAAAAAGAATTTTTCATAGATTGAGGAAGCTCAGCGTTGATTGATTTTTGTGATGAAGAATGATTTTTAATGGCGGAAAAGACCGCAAAGGAGATTTTGATGTACAAGACATATGAAAACAGAAAAAACCGGCACATTACTATTCACCGAGATGGATGTAATCAACCAACCCCTGCCGCATCACCAACTTCGTTGGTGCGCGGCCGGGGTATGGTTGTTTAAGTAAGGTATTTGTCTCAGGGTCCATACCCTTTATATCGCCCCAGAGGGGCGGGGTATGGACCCTTCGCATACAATCAGATCGAAAAGAATGGCGGCCAAGGAGAAGGTGAGTATCATTCACATGCGACACTGGCCGAAGCGGAAGCTTATGCTACAACCACTGGATTACCAATAAGAAGATGTTCTTTTTGTAATCCATAATTTTTCGAAGGCAATACAAAGGTGGCCGACACCATAGGCGTTTACCTAAGAAAAATTTAACCACGGAGAACACGGAGGGCACGGAGGAAGGGGAGTGTTTATATAGAATTCTTGCCTTTTCTCCGTGTCCTCTGTGGTTTCTTTTCTTCGGTTTTCCGCTAAGTTAACGCCTATGGTGGCCGACACCAAAAGGTTCAGCGGAAACAAATACGCCGTTTTCAAAAAACCCGTTGACAACTAACATTGGGGCCCCTTTTTGAATATACGGTAATGTAGCGGAATTGCAAGCCGGCTTTTAACAGAATCCTCATGAAGCGATGGAAGCAGGCGCGTTTTCTGACTGGCGATTGAGATGGTACACTATAGGGCACCTCTAAAAACTCGGTTAGTTTTTACGGTGCTCCTGCATTTGCTCGTCTAAAGACTGCGCAAATGCGTTTTCAAGCGGTAAACATCTAAAAACTGAAGTTTTTAGATGTTCCCTATAGACAGAAAAAAGTATTGACGTTTTTATAAGTATGATATACTATGTATTTTAGCGGGTCAACATGAGGTTTGAATGGGACGAAAAAAAGAATCGGAACAACATCAAAAAGCACAAACTTGATTTTGCCGATGCGCTCCCGGCCTTTTCCGATCCTTTGCGGAAAGAATACTATGATGATAAGCATAGTAGCCTTGAAGAGGACCGCTTTTTGCTTGCCGGGTTTTCTGAAAATTGCGTCCTGCTTATCACCTTTACCCAGCCGGACCCGGAAACGGTCCGTATTATTTCCGCCCGAAGGGCAAAGAAACACGAGGAGGAAAAATACTATTATGGGAATGGTTAGCTATACCCACGAAACGATGCCCCCGGTAAACCGGGAAGCCCTGGCCGCCCTGGCCGCCATGAAGGATGAGGATATAGACTGCTCTGACATCCCCCCCCTTGATACCCTTGCGCTCCGCCTCAAAAGTAGCCCGCTTTCGCGGGGGGTTGACCGGGGTATGTACCGGCCGGTAAAGGTGGCCGTTACCTGTAAACTGGATGCCGATGTGGTAGCCTGGCTCAAGCGGGGAGGAAAGGGTTATCAAACCCGGCTCAATTCTATTCTGCGCCAGGCAATGGCTCACGCTCAATAAAATTGGTTATTACCGGTTTACGAATTCAAATAGGTGTCGATGCTGTGCTTATTTACCCCTGATAAGGCTGACATGGATATGTTTTATAACAGACATAACGCCGTTACCGTCTCCCCTCAACTTCATCCATCTTCTGTAACTCCGAAGCGGTCCGGTAGATCGTCTCGTAGATTTCGGGGATCTGTTCTTCGGCAATGGCGGCGAAGGTGACCCGGAGGTACTTCTTTCCCAGCGCGATGGCGCCGATGCCGCAGCGGGTAAGGAGTTCGCGGCGTATGGTTTCGGCTTCTACGTCTTCGCAGCGGAAACTCATGAAGTAGCCTGAGTTGAAGGGCAGGGGGGTGAGGACCGGGTGTTTGGGGTGGGCGGCGATGAATTTTTTTACCGCCCGGTAGCGGCCCTGTAACAGATTGAAGTAGCGTTCCTTTTCCCCGGCGGTGCGCGGGTCTTCCAGGGTCTTGAGCATCAGGTACTGGGCGGGGGTGTTGGCGCAGGAAACCGACGAGCGGATGATCCCCATATACTTTTTGATGAGGGCATCGCAGTGTTCCTGTTCAATCCCTTTGGAGCCCAGCGTGACGAACGCCATACGGAAGCCCCATGCGTAGTCTTCCTTGGTGGGGCCGTCGAGCTTAATCGCCAGAACCCGCTCATGGAGGTTCACCAGTCGTCCAAAAATTGATTCCTGAATGATGTCATCTTCGTAAAAGAGGCCGAAATAGGCGTCGTCACAGATCACCAGTACGTCCGCGCCGCCGCAGGCTATTTCTTTGATGAGGGCAACAAGTGCGTTTTCTTCGGCCTTGGTGGGGGAGTAGCCTGAGGGGTTGTTGGGGAAGTTGAGGATGATACGGACCGTACCGGTTTTGGCGGCGTTTCTGAGGGCCGCCGAGATACCTTCCATATCGAGGCCGGGGCCTGAACTAAAGAAGGGCACTTCCGTCATGATGCCGTCCCGGCGCTCGTGGAAGATGAGGCTGTAGTTGTCCCAGCAGGGGTTACTGGTGATGATGTGCTGCCCTTCGTCCAGAAAGAGGTCGGCGGTATAGGAGATTCCCGCGGTTATGCCCGGCACAACGATGGGCAGGGATAGGTGCTCCTCCTTAATCGAGGGGTTTTTCTGGAGTAACTGCTCCTTCCAGGCGTGACGCACCGTCTCCACCCCGGCGGTGGGGGCGTAGGCCACGGACTCGGCGGCGCTAAGATGGGGCAGATTGTCGGCGATGGCGGACATCATCAGGGGCTTGCCCTGGTCGTAGGCCATACCGATGGTGGCGTTGGCGGTATAGGCTTTGGTTTTAGCCTCCCCGGACTGGGCGATGATCCCTTTGGGAAAATAGATGCGGCGGCCCAGGCGGGAAAGGAGCCGTCCCGCAATCGTCCCGGCCAATACTGAATTGAGTTCGTCTGCCAAAATGTTCATGTTGGTCTATTTTCGTATGAACAGGGGGTAGTGTCAATCAGTCCCGGCCAATACAATATCATTATGGAAGAAATACGGACCGGCGAAGCAGGATATGAGGGCCTGATTGCCGAAGCTGCGGCGTTGCTCAACGCGGGAAGGACGGAACTGGGCCGGCGTATTGTGGGTCAGAGCGAAATGATTGACGGGCTGCTTCTGGCGCTGGCCGCCGGGGGGCACATTCTGCTGGAAGGGGTGCCGGGGCTGGCAAAGACTCTGGCGGTAAAGAGCCTTGCGGAAATTACGGGGCTGCTCTTTAAGCGTATCCAGTTTACCCCGGACCTGCTCCCGGCGGACATTACCGGGACCCTGGTCTGGGAGCAGGCGGCGGGGAAGTTCTCGGTGCGCCGGGGGCCGGTGTTCGCCAACGTGATTCTGGCGGATGAGATCAACCGGGCCCCCGCCAAAGTACAGTCGGCTCTCCTTGAAGCTATGGAGGAAGGGCAGGTCACCATTGGTGAGGCTACCTATCCCCTGCCGGAACCCTTTCTGGTACTGGCAACCCAAAACCCCATTGAACACGAGGGTACCTATTCCCTGCCCGAAGCCCAGCTTGACCGGTTCCTCCTCAAACTGATGATACGCTACCCCAAAGCGGATGAAGAACTGCGGATCGTCCAATCCATGGCCGCAGGCGGTCCGCCGACCGATACCCTTAAGGCGGTACTAGGCGCCGATGCCCAGAAGACGCTGCGGGCGGCGGCGGCGGCGGTGCGGGTAGACCCCCGGATTGCGGAGTACCTGGTGGCGGTAGTAGCGGCGACCCGTCCGGGGAGAACGGGCGCGAATGGGGGCGCATCCGGGTTTGGGGCGGCGGGGTCGCAAAGCTATGGAACACGGGCCGCCGCCGCTGTCGATGCGGCCCGCAGGACCGGGCAGGAAGGGCTGTACCGCTACATCGCTTTTGGGGCATCCCCCAGAGCGTCTATCGCGCTGTACCGCTGCTGCCGGGTTCGCGCTCTTTTTGAAGGCCGGGATTTTGTGACCCCCGCCGACGTAAAGGCTGCGGCGTTTGCCGTATTGCGGCACCGGATCGTCCTGTCCTACGAAGCGGAGGCCGACGGCCTGGACGCAGACGCGGTGATTACACGAATCTTATCGCTGGTGCCGGTACCTTGACAGAATTAAGAATTTTAACCACAGAGAACACGGAGAGCACGGAGAATACGGAGAATACAAAAAACTCCGTGTCCGCAGACCAAAGGTCTGACGTGTTCTCTGTGGTTTATATTCTTCTGGTTTACCTTCTCATAGGAAACTCCGTTGGATAAACACGAACTTTTAAGCAGAATTACTACCTTTCAGCTTGCCTCGCGGGACTTGGCAGAAGATCTGTTGGCGGGGGAATTCCTCTCGGTCTTTAAGGGACAGGGGATGGAGTTTGATGAGGTGCGGCATTATGAGATTGGCGACGATGTGCGGTCCATCGACTGGAATGTGAGCGCCCGGTTTGGCACCCCCTATGTCAAGCTCTACCGGGAGGAGCGGGAACTATCGGTCTGTATCGTGCTGGACCTTTCCGCTTCCATGCATACAGGCGGCGGCGCGGCGCTTACCGGTTACGAACAGGGGCTTCTTGCGGCGGCGCTCATCGCCTTTTCTGCGGAACGGTCCGGGCAGCGGGTGGGGGCGGTGTTTTTTGACCGGGATATTACCCAGGTGTTCAGTCCCCGGAAAGGCAGGGCCCACATCATGGCGCTGCTGAGTGCTGCGCTGGGCGCGGCGGTATCGGCGGAAACCGGGGGACAAACCAGCGATATGGGGAAGGCCCTTGCCGGGACCGGGCGGCTTCTCAAGGCCCGGCGCTTCAGACGGAGCGGGCCGCGGAGTCTGGTAATCCTGATTTCGGATTTTATGTGCGTAAACTGGGAACAGCCCCTGGGGGACCTCTGCGCGGAGCATGATGTAATCGCCCTCAGAATTACCGGCCCCCTGAACCGGGAAATGCCCAACGCGGGGCTTATCACCCTGCAAGATAACGAAACCGGGCTGCTTCTTCACGCCCCCTCAGGCTCGGCGGCTTTCCGCGCGTCCTGGGCGGACTGGCACGAGGAGCGGTCGCAGTTCTGGCAGACCGTATGCCGCCGCCGGGGCGCCGCAGCGCTCAGCCTTTCTACCGATGATGACGCCGTAACAGTGTTGACCCGGTTTTTCCGGGGCAGAAGGCACAGACGATGACAGGAATGCAGTATTACTGCGCGGCGGCAAAGGGCAGTATAGGGGCAGTGCGCAGAATCACTGTGCTATGTGTCATCGGCCTCTTGTTTTCTGTGCCGGGGGGCTTTGCGCAGGAAAACAACGCCATGCCCGATACCGCCTACCTGATACCCCAGACCGTTTTTGTGGGGGACGGCGGGCGGCTGGTACTGCCCCTGGGGTCGGGTTTTGCGGAGGTCGAGGGCGAAGTGCTGGATGACCCGGATATGCTGCCCCGGGCGCGGGATATTGTCATCTCCCGGATCGAGTTGGAAAACCGGGGGCAGATGGCCCGGACCGGTAAGGCCGAGCCACGGCTTCTCATTGATTTTATCGCTTACACGCCGGGATTTATCGAACTTCCCCCCATCAAAATCGCCGGTTTTACCTTTACGGAACTGCAAGTGGGTATCGCCTCTATTCTTGAGGCGGAGGGTAATTCCCGTGTGCTGTCTCCGCCCGCGCCGCCCCTGGCGGTTCCGGGAACCATGGAGATGATTTACGGGGCGGTGTTTGGGATCATCATTCTGATTCTGGGGGGCATCTTCTTCGGTATCCGGGGCGTACCGGTGCTGCGCCGTTATGGAATACGGCGGCGCAGACGGCGGATGATCCGTTCCATGCTGCGGTTGTTGAAACAGTTACGGGACGCAGTGCCCGTGCCGGGCATCCCCGGCGCGGACGTAGCCGGCGCGGAACAAACGGCGGCGGCCCTGGACCGGCTTAACGGTGAATTCCGGCGCTTTCTGGAATTTATCACCGGCGAAGCCTGCACCGTCATGGTACCCCAGGAGTTCCTGACCCTCCCGCCGCCGGGCCTTCCCGTAGCCGAAGGTTCAGACGATCAATACGGAGGACCGTTTCTCTGCGCAGTGTTTCTGCGCTGCGACACCCTGCGCTTCGGGAGCCGTCAGCCGAAACGGGAACAGCTTACCGCCCTTTTGGATGATGTGGAGGGGTTTGTAAACGCGGCGGCGCTTGACGCGGAGACAGTCAGGCAGACTTGCCCATAATTACGCGCGATTATGTTTGCGGACAGTATTCCATCCTGATGCGGAAGGACGCAGACCTGAGTGTGTTTTGTGCCGCCCTACAACAGCACCGCTCCGGCGACCTTCTCTCCGTCACGCTTACCAACCAGCGCCCCGATTAACGCGATAGCCCATTCCGCCGCGGTTCCCGCCCCCCGGCTGGTGACAATATTCCCGTCAATCACCACCCGCTCCTCCGACCACGTCGCGCCGGTCACCGTACTTTCCATACCCGGATAGCAGGTAAACCGCCGCCCCGCCAGTAACCCCAGCGGCGACAACACCACCGCCGGTGACGCGCAAATAGCCGCCACAATCCGTCCCGCCGCCGCCTGTCCCTTGAGCAGAGCGCCCACCCCGCCTGATGCCGCGAGATTAGCCGCACCGGGCATACCGCCGGGGAGGAGCATTGCGTCATAGACCGATGAACCTGCCGCCGCCGCAATATCCGCCAGTACCGCATCTGCCGTAACCGGTATCCCGTGGGACCCCGTCACGATGCGGCGGTCACTGATAGACACCGTGATAACGTCCACCCCAGCCCGGCGCAAATAATCGATAGGGGTAATAGCCTCCACTTCCTCAAACCCATCCGCCAAAAAAACAATCGCCGTCTTCGACATACAATCCTCCTGATCAACCAAACCTTATTTGCAGTTGCAGTACATAAACAAATTCTCAACTTAACCCAAACCGCCTCTACTAATCAAAAAACCGAAAAAGACAACAACATTGACGTTATATGCTTTTACTCCCACAAAAGCCGCCCAAAAAGCCTCTTCCCCATCCAATGTGAATGGTAATCTATACCCAGATAGAGGCGGGCGGCGTGGTGGACGGCCCCTGCCTGAGACATTATGACAACCGACAAAAAAACTTGGGCGTCTTAGCCGGTAAACCGAATCCTTCAGAGAGAGAACGCGCCTGGTTCGAGCTAAGTTGTTGTCATCCTTGGCTCGGGTAGGGGCCGCCCGCCACGCTGCCCGTATATACCCGCTTATACGCCTTTCCATCAATCCCCCTATACTATACCCAATATCCGCGCTATTTTATAGTATTGCCATTTAGGAGGAACCATGTCCGACGCCGCGCGTGAAATCGCCGCCCGTGTACGGGTGTTACGTGAAATAGAAGAGCTATCCGGGGAAACCCTGGCCCAGGAGCTGGGATTTGACCCGCAGGAGTACAACAAGTGGGAGACCGCCGAGCTTGATTTTCCTATCGGCGCCCTGGTGGAGATTGCCGACCGCTTTAGGGTGGACCTTACCGAGCTTATCAACGGGGAGACCTCCCGGCTTAAGACCTACTGTGTCACCCACGCCGGTCACGCGCCTGAGGTGAGCCGCCGGCCCATGTACACCTACTGGAACCTGGCCAACAACTTTCACCGGAAAAAGGCCGAGCCCTTTCTGGTGGAGGCCAGTCCCGATACGGAAGCGAAACCCATCAGCCTCAACACCCATCCGGGGCAGGAGTTCAACTATGTTCTTGAGGGGCGGCTTTTAATATCCATTGGGGGCCGTGAACAGGAACTCGGCCCCGGCGACTGCATCTATTACGATTCCAACGAGCCCCACGGCATGAAGGCCGTGGGAGGAAAACGGGCCCGCTTTTTGGCGATGGTCCTCTAGGAGCGCATCATGTTAGAACGGTTCTTACCCAAACAGGATTTTGAGTCCTACGAAGATTTTGCCGCCAACTTTTCCGTTACCATCCCGGAAGGCTTCAACTTTGCCTACGATGTGATTGATGTGCTGGCACAGGAGCGGCCCAATAAAACCGCTCTGGTCTGGTGCGACGAGGGCGGGGCGGAGGCCCAATTCACCTATGCCGATATTAAAAGCCGCTCCGATCAGGCGGCCAACGTGTTCGCCGCCGCCGGGATCGGCAAGGGGGACCCGGTGCTGCTCCTCCTCAAGCGCCGCCACGAGTACTGGCCAATCCTGCTGGCCCTTCACAAGTTGGGAGCCATCGCCATCCCCGCCACCCACCTCCTCACCACCAAGGACATCGTGTACCGATGTGAGGCGGCGGATATTGCCGCCGTTGTCTGTGTAGATGAAGAACAGGTGATGCTCCGCGTTGATGAGGCTGAGGCCAAGCTGGGCGGGAAGAGCCTCCTCCGCTATAAGGCCTTTGTCCGCTCCGCTCACGCCCCGGCGGGCCTCGACATTGCCGCCCGTGCGGCTGCCGCGTCCGCCAAGGTCGCCGCCGCGTCCCCCGTACCCTGGGCGGACTTCAACGCCCTGCGGGCCGCCGCCTCCGCATCATTCACCCCTCCGAAAACCCGCACCGTCAACGACGACATCATGCTCCTCTACTTCACCTCCGGCACCACGGGAATGCCCAAGATGGTCCGGCACAATTTTGCCTATCCGTTGGGGCACATCCTCACCGCAAAGTACTGGCACAGCGCCCAGGACGGCGGCCTCCACCTTACCGTGGCGGACACCGGCTGGGCCAAGGCCGCCTGGGGGGAAGATATACGGCCAATGGCTCTGCGGGACCGCTATCTTCGTGTACGACTACGACAAGTTTGTCCCCGCGGAGATGCTCAGGATAATCAGCAAATACCGGGTCACCACCTTCTGCGCCCCCCCGACGATTTACCGCTTCTTTATAAAGGAAGATTTGACGAAGTATGATTTTTCCGCCCTTAAAGGATGCTCGGTTGCCGGGGAACCGTTGAACCCGGAAATCTACGACCAGTTTCTGGCCGCCACCGGGCACAAGCTCCGGGAAGGGTACGGCCAGACCGAACTCACCATCACCATGGCGACCTTCCCCTGGATGGAGCCCAAGCCCGGTTCGATGGGCAGGCCCTCGGCGGGGTACGACATCGACCTGGTCCGTGACGACGGCAGCTCCTGCGACATGGGCGAGGAGGGGCAGATCGTGGTGCGCACGGACAAGCGCAAACCCGCGGGCTTCTTCGGCGGCTACTACCGGGACGACGCCCTGACCCGCTCGGTCTGGCACGATGGCATCTACTACACCGGCGACATGGCCTGGCGGGACGAGGACGGCTACTACTGGTTTGTGGGCCGCGCCGACGACGTGATCAAAAGCTCAGGCTACCGGATAGGCCCCTTTGAAGTGGAAAGCGCCCTGCTGGAACATCCCTCGGTGCTGGAATGTGCCATCACCGGAGTACCCGACCCCGACCGGGGAACGGTGGTCAAGGCCACGGTGGTGCTGGCCCGCGGTTGGGAGGCATCGGATAAACTCAAGCTGGAACTCCAGAATCACGTAAAGCAGACCACCGCCCCCTACAAGTACCCCCGGATCGTGGAATTCGTAACCGAACTCCCCAAGACTATCAGCGGCAAGATACGCCGGGTCCAGATTCGGGCGGAGGACGGTGACCGGAACGCGGCGCCGGGCGGGGAGTGAGACGGAGCGGTAATCCTATATCCAGCGTGAATTTGGCGCCTGGCTTTGTGTTCTCACCCTATGGATAAAGGTATTAAATCCCCTCTTTGAAAGCGGTAAACTTGCCAGAACGAGCCCCGATAAGCCAACCAGCAAGAATTAGAGATATATTACGGTGGGTAAGAAATGAGTGGGTGGGAATATAAATCCCTTGCGTTAAGCTATCGTTCTGGACACAGAGCCGCTACCGGTGTATAGTGTAAAGGGGATTATTATATGAACGCAGTTGCATTTGATACGGCAGTTTTGGATGGACGGATTGAGATCCCGCCGGAATACCGCAGGGACTTTTCATCTTTTGTCAAAGTTATTCTCATAGAGGATGAAAGCAGGGAAGTACAAAACGTGTATACTGAACCCGGTACGGGTCTCGGCGTGGAAAAAAGGATGGCCGCGCTTAATCGTTTAGTGGGGATTGCCTCTAAACATCCCATGTCCCTTGAAGAAATAAGGGATGAAAGGTTATCCAGACAATGAAAGTATTATTGGATACGAATGTTATTCTCGATATTGTTGAAACGCGAAATCCCTTTTATTTCAATTCCTACAGGGTGTTTTCATTGGCTGCAAAAAGAGTGGTAGACGCTATAGTTGGCGCCGGTTCAATTACCGATATTTACTACGTAAACAGAAAGAATTGTTCGGATTCGAAACAGGCGCTTGATTCTATTGTTGATCTCCTGGAAGTAATTATTCCTGTTGATACAAAAGCTGAAGATATCCGTACCGCAATCAACCTTGGGTTTTCTGATTTTGAAGATGCCGTAATTTGCGCCACCGCGATGAGGGAAAAGGCTGATTACATTATTACAAGAAACATTGATGATTTTAGTACTTCGCCAATAAAAGCGGTGACGCCTGAACAATTCCTTGCATTGCCCGAATATGACCGTGAACCGTGAAATCTTTTAATTATTGTAATATTTGTAAATACAAATAACAAAACAATGAAACGGCGTTTTTTCATGCACAAACCATTCTGTACATAAAGCCCGGTTTATTATCCGGATCGTTCAGACAAAAGGTCTGTGGTCCGCTAAACCGGGCCGAAACATCAACAGGCGCCATACATCGTATGCGTTTACCATGCCTGTTCTTTTCTTACATAGGTTTCTTTTAGTGCCGTGACGCAATTATCTACATTGGGTTTATCTTTTATATGATCCCTATAATAATACGTTATATTGCTGTCTATTCTTTTTATTATATTCGAAACAGTTTTTTCCACATCTATACCGTTCTCGGGCGTGAATTCTTCAACTTCCCACTTATTTTCACCTGCCAGAAAATTTTTAAAAGAGCCAAGGTCAGCATCGGCATCAATTGTCCAGGTGCCTTCCGAACGAAGAGTCAAATCGGTCCCATAAAAACTCAACGTATGAAACCTGATATTAAGCTCATGTATTGCATAATACATATGAACCAAAAATTTTGTTTTCGGTATTTTGTAGGATATGACTCGTCGTGAATAAGCATTTATTGTATAATCATCCGGATGCTGCAATATATTGGTAAACGCCAATGGTGCCAGGCACTCATGCGCTCCCGGCGCTTTTCTGGCTGTCTCGTTATGCAAGATTTTTTAAGAACACCTCTTGGAT
>BNVD01000037.1 GCA_025997835.1 Spirochaetia bacterium | reverse complement strand
AGGCGGCAAGCGGCTGACTGATGATGTATTCCCAATGAGCCGCCGCGTTTTTATATTTGCTGTGTTCTGTTTCCATAAAGGCAAGCCAATAAAACGACCAAAGGTCTTCGGGAAAAATCGCGACCGCATCCTTCATTTGCTTGATGTTGTAAGGAAAATTAACCTTTGAACCGTCAATAAAACCTTCTATGTTGGATGTAACCATAAGGCGGTGATATTCCCTAAGGGCGGAAATGTCTTTTTTTACGAGAACCTTATCCGCCACGGTGTCAGGCTGGCTAAAGACGGCAACATTCAATGCATCAAGCGCGTCTTCCAGTGATTGACCGGTATCCCAAAAACGGTAGTTAAAACTATCCCCAAAATAGAGTTTCAGATAGTAAATATACATTAAATATTGACCTCTGTCCTGAAAATGCACATAATTTTCTTCACTTTGCAATATATCAATTTTGCCTTCATATTCCTTTAAGGAATTAAACATATACGCCAAATTTTCATTGGTCGGCATGTACTGATAGCAAATACCGTAAACAGACTCCTTGTCCACAATACAGGCATCGTACATCGAAAACAACTCCCCGTATGACTTATGCATATATTTTTTTACATCATCCCATGCAATAATCTTCTGAACATCAGCAAGGCTGCTCCATTCTTTTTCACTGTATGGTGTATACTTGAAGCCGAAAAGACTCAGATAACGAAATGACGCGAATTGGCCGCCATATTTTTCAGAGAGATAGTAGCTTAATGTTTTCCAGGTAAACGGTGATGAATTATTAAAACTAGTATTGAATACCGGTTTTTTTTGACCATGAGCGCTTCCATAGAAAATAATCGCTTTTTCATCTGCCGCCGCCGCATCCATCGTTTCCACAATACGCTTGGACGCATATTCATCGCGGCGCGTAAGCGCGTATTCTGTCCAGTCAGGTGAATCAGGGAGCGGAGCACCAAGTTCTTCAAAGGTTTTTCCGTTTACAAGTGGAAATTCAAGTCCTTCTTCCGGGAAAAGAACTTTTAGTTGGTCTTTTTCCGGTAATTGCCTGTTTATATTGAGTACCGCCTCTGAAAGTTCAAGCCATTCATACTTTCCCCCCGCACTCACCCATGGGAAAAAACATCCAAACTGATACCCATCTTGACCTGGTAACGTATTTAGACCACCTTCCAAAAAAAGGTAACGCACCCCGGCGTTATAAAAGGGTTGCAGATTTTCCGACAGGAAAAATATCGGGTTTTCTGTTATATGGTCTTCGCTAATGAATATTATTTTCTTTTCAAAAATTTCATTAACAATATATTCCTTTGCATCGGGCGCATTAAGCAAGACTTGGTATGGTATTTGAGGATTACACGAGTATAATGCCATACAGCTAGAAACCAATACTAATAGTTTTTTCATTTTCTCTGTCCCCTTATGAAACATTTAAATGTTTTTTATAAAAACCAAGTATGGAACCACTGGCCTTCGTATATTCCTGAGTGGTCACCGGTTCAGCATAAAAAACGGAACCACGGGTCGGTGTTGTACTACTGCTCTGCCTGTACCATTATCTCCCGCAGGGCAGCGTTGATCCGGGTTTGGTAGCCCTTTCCTTTTAACTTGAACCACGCCAGAACATCGGCGTCAACTTTTATTGACAGGGGAACTTTAACCGGTTCTACTTTCCAGTATTCGGGATGCGCCGGTTTCATCCGGCTTAACTGTTGCCGTGTTAATTTTGGGCTGTCTTCGTCGTAGATAACAGGAAAATTTTTAATCTCTTCCAGCCGCTCAGCCGTTAATTTTTTTGAAGTAATCATCGTATAACTCCTTGTCACCAGTGTCCGCTTGCCGTGCGGCAGTGAGCATACTGATTCATGTTAGTATATTTTTATCTCATTAATTACCTTTGCCATATACGTAAAATCACTATCGTTATGCAATATATACAAATTATTTTCTATTGCTATTTCTGCAATTATTAAATCTATGGTACTTCTTATGGTTATTCCATTTTCCCTGCATTTTATATTCATTAATGCCGCATTTTAATATGATTGTTTACCATATTGTAATTCATAAAATGGTAATGTATTTAGATATTCCTTTAGAGTATTATATTCCGATTTGTCCCGTGCGCCTTGTAATAATTCAAGATAAATATGATTATCAATTCCATACGGAATATCATTATCAATAATATAGTCCATTTTATTATATGGCGGCTCCTCGTGTCCCTTGAAATATCCGATTAAAATAGATGTATCTACAATAATCATCACATTTCCCGCATCTTTTTATAGTCATAGCCTTTACTAAAATGTAGTTTTCCTTTCAACTCTTTTAAATTTTTTCTTTTCCTGTTATTAACATACTCCTGTAACGCAGCTTCAATTAATTCCCTTTTAGTAGAAATGACGGTCGAAAATTTAAAGGCCTCTTCTACCAATTCATCATTTAAAACAATATTTGTCCGCATCTTTCTTCTCCATGTACACATTGTAATACACATCAAATGATTCGTCAAGAAATACCCTCACAAAACTCCTCCAAATTCTCGAACCTCAGAGCCGCGTCGTCGTCCAGCGGCGTAGGCATCCGGTTGACGATGACCAGCTTGCCGCCGCAGTGGAGCGTGGTCCGGGGGATGTCGGCGGCGGGGCGGACCAGTAGACTGGTACCCAGGACGAGCATCAGGTCGGCGGACTGGGCTTGGTCTTCTGCGGCGCGGCGGGCCTCCAGCGGGAGGGGTTCGCCGTAGAAGGTGATGGCCGGTTTCAGGATGCGGCCGCATTGGGGGCAGCGGGGGTAAGCGCCGGCGGCGAGGCAAGCGGCGGCTTCGTCGTAGCTTACGCGGATACCGGCGCAGCGGAGGCAGTAGTGGAAAGCGGGCGAGCCGTGAAGTTCGATGACCCGGCGGCTGCCGGCCTTTTGGTGGAGGCGGTCGATGTTCTGGGTAATGACCGATTTGACGAGGCCTTGTTCTTCCAGAGCCGCCAGGGTGGTATGGACGATGGAGGGCGCCTTTTCGTGGACTGGGTAGACCAGGGGACCGGCTGTATTATAGAAGAATGTGGGGTCTTTTTCGAATTGTTCCAGGTCGAAGAGGGTTTCGGCGCTGATGGATGGGGAGAGAGCCGGGAACAGGGCGTCCGGCGGGTTCGTAAAGATGCCCGTATCGCCGCGAAAGTCCGGGATGCCCGACAGGGTGCTAACCCCCGCGCCGGTAAAGGCCACGCAATGACGGGCGGAGCGGAGCATCCGACAAAATTTTTCTATGGTGGAGGGCATACACATAGCTTACATCAAGGGATAAAAAAAATGCTCTTTTTTCAAAAACCACTTGACTAAATATTTTTTTATCGATATATTTATATAGATAAGTAATTATCAATATCAAGTGCGAATGCAAGAAGGACGGAGCTATGGCTACACCGAAAAATCGAGAACAGGTTCGGGATCCCGGGTCGCTGGAACGGGCGCTCGCGGAGATCAGGACGGCGCAACGGGCGTATGCGGCCTTTACCCAGGAGCAGGTGGACAAAATCTTTTTTGCCGCCGCCACTGCGGCCAACAAGGCCAGGATTCCCCTGGCTAAGCTGGCGGTTGCGGAAACCGGAATGGGCATTGTGGAGGACAAGGTGATTAAAAATCACTATGCCTCGGAGGAAATCTACAACGCCTACAAGGATACCAGGACCTGCGGGGTGATAGAGCGGGACCCGGTCTACGGGATTACCAAAATCGCCGAACCCATCGGGCTTATCGCGGCGGTCATCCCCACCACGAACCCCACCTCCACGGCGATCTTCAAGACCCTGATTGCCCTCAAGACCCGGAACGGGATCATCATATCCCCCCACCCGCGGGCCAAGGGGAGTACCAACGCAGCGGCGAAGATTGTGCTGGACGCGGCGGTGGAAGCGGGCGCGCCTGAGGGGATCATCAACTGGATCGACGAACCCAGTCTGGAAATGACCAACACGGTAATGAAGGAGGCGGACATCATTCTTGCCACCGGCGGGCCGGGTATGGTGAAGGCGGCCTATTCGTCGGGCAAGCCCGCCATCGGGGTCGGGTCGGGGAACACCCCGGCGATTATCGACAGCAGCGCAGATATACTGCTGGCGGTCAATTCGATTATCCTCTCCAAGACTTTTGACAACGGTATGATCTGCGCGTCGGAACAGTCGGTGATTGTGCTGGATTCTGTGTACGATGCGGTGAAGAACGAATTTGCCGCGCGGGGCTGCTACTTTCTCAATGCGGGTGAAACAGAAAAGGTGCGGAAGACCATCATCATCAACGGTGCGCTGAACGCGAAGATCGTGGGACAGAGCGCCTTTACGATTGCCTCCCTTGCCGGTGTGAAGGTTCCCGAAGCGGCGAAGATTCTGATTGGTGAAGTGTCGAGCGTGGAACTGTCTGAAGAGTTCGCGCACGAAAAACTGTCGCCGGTGCTGGCTATGTACCGGGCGACAACGTTTGAGGAAGCCGTCGATAAGGCGGATCAACTGGTGAAGGATGGGGGCTACGGGCACACCGCTTCTGTGTACTTGAACCCATTGACGGAACAGGAAAAAGTCAACGCGTTTACTGCGCGGATGAAGACCTGCCGTATCTTGGTGAACACCCCGTCATCGCACGGCGGTATCGGGGACTTGTACAACTTTAAGCTCGCCCCGTCACTCACGCTGGGGTGCGGTTCATGGGGCGGTAACTCGGTGTCGGACAATGTGGGGGTGAAACACCTTATCAACATAAAAACGGTTGCGGAAAGGAGACAAAATATGCTGTGGTTCAGGGCGCCTGAAAAGGTCTATATCAAGAAGGGCTGCCTCCCGGTGGCTCTTGACGAACTCAAAACGGTACTGCACAAAAAACGTGCGTTCATTGTTACCGATACATTCCTGTATCAAAACGGGTACACGAACAGTGTTACTGCCAAGCTCGACGAAATGGGTATTGTGCACGAAACGTTCTTCAATGTGGAGCCCGACCCCACCCTGGCCTGTGCGCGGGAAGGGGCTGCGCTGATGACAGTATTCCAGCCGGACGTGATTATCGCGGTGGGCGGCGGTTCCGCCATGGACGCCGCGAAGATCATGTGGGTGCTCTACGAACACCCGGAGGCGGATTTCCAGGATATGGCGATGCGCTTCGCGGACATCCGTAAGCGTGTGTATACCTTCCCCAAAATGGGCGAAAAGGCCTACTTTATCGCCGTTCCCACCAGTGCGGGAACCGGCAGCGAAGTGACGCCTTTCGCGGTAATTACCGACGAGAAAATAGGCATGAAGTATCCCCTGGCGGATTACGAACTGATGCCGGATATGGCGATTGTGGACGCGGACCTCCAGATGAACGCCCCAAAGGGGCTCACCAGCGCGTCCGGTATCGACGCCATGACCCACGCGTTGGAAGCCTACGCGTCGATGCTTGCCACCGATTACACCGATGGTCTTGCGATACAGGCGCTCAAGGTGATCTTCGAGTATCTGCCCGCCGCCTACGACAACGGCCCCAACGATCCGGTGGCGCGTGAAAAAATGGCCAACGCCGCAACTATTGCGGGTATGGCCTTTGCCAACGCTTTCCTCGGTGTGTGTCACTCCATGGCGCACAAACTCGGCGCGTTCCACCATCTGCCCCACGGTATCGCCAACGCGCTGATGATTAACGAAGTGCTGCGGTTTAACGCGGTAGAGGCGCCGCCCAAGATGGGGACCTTCTCACAGTACGATCACCCCCACACCCTGGCGCGGTACGCACAAATCGCTGACGCGTTGGGTTTCAATGGCAAAACCGATGAGGAAAAGCTGGAGAGTCTGATCACTGCTATCAACAAATTGAAGGATCGGGTGGGTATCAAAAAAACCATCAAAGATTACAACATCGACGAAAAGGACTTCCTCGCCCGGCTTGACCAGATGAGCGAACAGGCCTTTGACGATCAATGTACCGGCGCCAATCCGCGGTATCCCTTAATCAGCGAGATTAAGCAGATGTATCTCAATGCCTTTTACGGACTTCAGTCCAACGGAACGGAGGGGAAGAAATAATGGGTGCACAGAAAATCATTGTTGAACGGGCGGCGAAGAAAATCTACCTGGAAGACGGTAAGGTTTACAAACTGATGGGAGCAGAATACCCCGCATCGGATGTGTTTAACGAAGCGCTGAATCTGGCGGCAGTTGGCGAGACGGACCTCAACGTACCAAAACTGCTCGAAGTACGAAAGATCGACGGCCGTTGGGCCATTGTGTGGGAATACATTGAAGGCGTGACGCTGGCGGAGCTTATGGAAAAGGATCCCATCCGGTTTGATGAATACTTAAACCGCTTTGTGGACATTCAGCTTGAAATGCACACCCACACCGCGTCCCGGCTCCCGGTACTCATCGACAAGATGCAGCGGAAGATACGCGCCTCCGGTCTTGACGCCACCACCCGGTACGAGTTGAGTACCCGGCTTGACGGCCTCCCCCGGCACACGAAGTTGTGTCACGGGGACTTTAACCCCAGCAACATCATCATCACCAAAGATAATGAAGCCTACATCATCGACTGGTCCCACGCCACAGCGGGCAACGCCTCCGCCGACGCTGCCCAGACATGGTTACTGTTCTACCTTGCCGGGAAAAAAGACATCGCCGAAAAGTACCTCGGTCTGTTTTGCAAAAAAAGCGATACTGCGCGGCAATACGTGGACAAGTGGATAGCCATCGTGTCCGCCTCCCAGCTTGCCAAGGGTACGCCGGAAGAGCGGGAGACACTGCTCAAGTGGGCCAATGTGGTGGAGTATGAATAGCGAAGAATAAAAAATTACGAAGGACACTAACTATACGAACAAAGTAAAAAAATCTTTGAAATGTTCGTGTGGTTCGTGGTTAAATATTTCTTCATTTGTGCTATGGAGGGCCGCCAATGGCTGAATATCTGACCTTAAAAACATCGGATTGTAAAAACTGTTATAAGTGTATCAGACATTGCCCGGTCAAGTCGATTAAGTTTGATCACAACCATGTCCATATCATTTTGGAAGAGTGCATACTCTGCGGACACTGTTTTGTCATTTGCCCGCAGAATGCCAAAGAGATACGGAGTGATGTGGCGGCGGCGAAAGCTCTGCTGCAAAGCGGAAGCCCGGTATATGTGAGCCTGGCCCCCTCCTTTACGGCGAACTATAACGGTCTCACTATCGGTTCCATGGAAAGGGCATTGAAAAGATTAGGGTTTGCCGGGGTTGAGGAAACGGCTATTGGGGCCACCATTGTCAAGCGGCAGTACGATGCACTGGTAAACCGGGAAGAACAGCAGGTGATTATCTCAACCTGCTGCCCGACAATAAACCTCTTGATACAGAAATACTACCCCGAAGCCATCCCCTCAACCGCCCGCGTGGTGTCACCCATGCAGGCCCACTGTATGGATTTGAAACGCCGCTATCCCGAAGCAAAGACCGTGTTTATCGGTCCCTGTATTTCAAAAAAGGCGGAATCCGACAGCTTTTCTGCGGGTACGGTGGACTGTGCTCTGACCTTCGTGGAACTGTCGGATTGGTTGAAAAGCAAAAACATAGAACTTGATGAAACCGGCGCCGGTACTGCGGAAGGCGCAAACGAGAACACCCGCGCCCGGCTATTTCCCACCAACGGGGGCATACTCCGTACCATGGCAAAAGAAAATCCCCGGTATACGTATCTCGCTGTGGATGGTATTGAAAACTGCATACGGTCCATTGAGGATGTGGTGCAGGGAAAACTGGATCGCTGTTTTATCGAAATGTCCGCCTGTACGGGAAGCTGCGCTTCAGGGCCTGTGATGCAGAAAAACCATGAGCATCCGGTTCGGAACTATATCGCCGTAAATAAATACGCCGGAACCGGGGATTTTCCGGTCTTTGAGTACAACGACGACAAGCTTCTGAAAGAACTGGAGTCTCTGGCTCTCCGTAAAGTACATTTTGGTGAGAAGGCTATCGCAGAAGTACTGCAAAAACTGGGGAAGACCAAACCGGAACACGAGCTTAACTGCGGGAGCTGCGGGTACAATACCTGCCGGGAAAAGGCTCAGGCTGTCCTGGAAGGAAAGGCAACATTAACCATGTGTCTGCCCTATTTGCTGGGAAAAGCTGAATCATTCTCGGACGACATTATCAAAAACACCCCCAATGCAATTATCGTACTGAATGAAGACTTTGAGGTCCAGCAGATAAACACCGCAGCCTGCAAACTGTTGAACGTTGCCCCGTCAAATATCCTGGGGGATCCGGTGGTGCGGATTCTGGACCCCGTTCCCTTTCTCGAAGTAACACAGAATGGAGTAAACAGTTACAACAAACGGGTATACCTTGCAGATTATGAAAAGCACGTGGACGAGACCATCATCTACGACAAAAGCTACCGCATCCTCATGTGTATTATGCGGGACGTTACGGAAGAAACAGCCCTGAAGGAAGAAAAGGAAATCTTTAACCGTAAAGCCGTTGAGATTACCGATAAGGTGATTGAAAAACAAATGCGGGCGGTGCAGGAAATAGCATCCCTGTTGGGGGAAACTACGGCGGAAACCAAGGTCGCCCTGACCAAGTTGAAGGAGTCCTTAACCGATGCATAATCTCTGTACCGATTTTGGATTTGTGAGCCTCAATAAGCACGGAGAGCAGCTCTGTGGAGATCATGTTGAATTCTGGGACTCCTGCGGTTCCCTGGGGAAACTGCATTCTTTGGGCTCTTTAAACTTCCCGCAAAAAGTAGTAGTATTGGCGGATGGGCTTGGGAGCGGAGTTAAGGCGAACATTCTTTCTACCCTCACGGCGAAAATCATCTGTACCATGATGGCAAATTCCCTGACCGTGGAAGAGTGTGTTTCTACCATTGCGGCAACTCTGCCGGTATGCAAGGAACGGCAAATCGCCTATTCTACCTTTACTATTATTCGGGTTACCGGAAACCAGGAAGCAGAGATTATACAATATGACAATCCCCAGGTGATCCTTCTGCGGGACGGGAAAAATTTTGATTACCAGAAAATATCGGAAACCATCGGCAATAAAACTATTTACAAGACCAAATTAACACTGCGGGAAAATGACACCTTTATAAGCATGAGTGACGGCGCCATACACGCCGGGATCGGGCCAAAGCTCAACCTGAACTGGGAGCGGGAGCAGATCATCGCCTTTATGGAACGTATATATGATGAGTCTCTTACGGCGAAAACCTTAAGTTCCCTGTTGATCAATAAGTGTTACTCTCTGTACGGAGGCGAACCGGGAGACGACACCACGGTCTGCACCGTGAAGATACGGCCCCGGCAGCCGGTTAATCTGCTCATCGGGCCTCCATCAATACCGAATGATCTGGCAAAGATGATGGGTCTTTTTTTCGGCAGAGAAGGGAAACACATTGTCTGCGGCGGCACTACTTCTGCGCTGGCGGCGGAGTATCTTCATAAACCCCTCATCAGCGCTGCCTCAAAATTCCGGGTCGCAGACCGCGATATACCGCCCACGGCGAAAATCGAAGGGGTAGACCTCGTTACCGAAGGGGTCATCACCCTGCGCCGGGCGGTAGAATACGCCCGGGATTATTTGAAGGACAATGAAAACTACACCGGCTGGATCGGTGGCGAAGACGGTGCTTCCCAAATTGCACGGCTTCTTTTTGAGGAGGCAACGGACATCAACTTTTTTGTGGGCAAGGCAGTGAACCCGGCCCATCAAGCCGACACTCTTTCCATCGGCTTTTCTCTCAAAATAAAATTGATAGAAGAACTGGCGGCATGTTTACAATCAATGGGTAAGCGGTTAAAGATCCTTTATTTTTAGGGCACCTCTAAAAACTTGGTTAGTTTTTACGGTGCCCCTGCATTTGCTCGTCTAAAGACTGCGCAAATGCTTTTTTAAGAGGTAAATCTCTAAAAACTGAAGTTTTTAGAGATTCCCTTTAGTAACGTTGGCGGCCAAAACCGCCTGTATATATAGGAGTAACGATGCACTACAACAACAACGCGGTATTGGTTAAACGGCAGCTTTTGATTTCCCTTATCAAACTATTTCTTGAAGATAAACTTGAGGAAGGGATTGATCGTATCCCATACCAGATGACCGGCGGGGATGATTACGAACCGGTTCGCTGTTGTGTTTACCATGACCGGGAAATCCTGAAAAGCCGGCTCATAGCCCGGCTGGGTTTTTCCATCGAAGGGTATAAGGATGACGGGGGCTCCCTCTCAGGTTATGTCAGAAAAGCGCTGGAGCGGGAACGGATCACCGGGCCGTTTATTACGGTGCTGGACGATGCCTGTAACGCCTGTGTTAAAACACAATTCCTCGTGACCAACGCCTGTCAGGGCTGTCTTGCCCGGCCCTGTTTTATGAACTGTCCGAAAAAGGCCATCGCCATCACACAAAACCATGCGAGCATCGACAACAGTAAATGTGTCAACTGCGGTATCTGCCTGCAATCATGCCCCTATCACGCAATCATCAAGATTCCGGTTCCCTGCGAAGAATCATGCCCGGTGGGGGCCATCGCAAAGGACGAGGACGGCAAGGAGCGGGTGGATTACCAAAAGTGTGTGTTCTGCGGCAACTGTATGCGGGAATGTCCCTTCGGCGCCATGATGGACAAGTCCCAGATCATCGATGTACTCAAGGCAAAAAAAGCAGGAAAAAAACTTTCCGCGTTACTAGCCCCGGCAATCGCCGGTCAGTTTCGTACCTCCCTGGAAAAACTTACCGGGGCGCTGAAAAAGGCGGGTTTCGACGAGGTGTACGAAGTGGCGTTGGGTGCGGACATCACCGCACAGAAAGAGGCGCAGGAATTCACCGAACGAATGGAAAAGGGCGAACCCTTTATGACCACAAGCTGCTGTCCCGCCTACCGGGAGCTTGTAAAAAAGCACCTGCCCGCCTTGGCCCCACGGGTTTCCGACACCCGTACCCCCATGCACTACACGGCGGAGATTGCCGCACAGGATCATCCCGAAAACCTCCGGGTATTCATCGGCCCGTGCCTGGCGAAACGGAAAGAGGGCGTTGATGATTCATTGATCGATTTAGTGCTTTCCGCAGAAGAAATCGGGGCGCTGTTTATGGCCATGAATATCGACACAACTACTGTTGAAGAATCTGCTACTGCTATAGGAAAAGCGAAAAAATACGGCAGGAGTTTCCCCTGGTCGGGTGGTGTGGCGGAAGCGGTTAAGGGCAACTTGGAGGACGCGTCAAACTTCCGCCCGGTGAGTGTGGACGGCTTTACCAAAGAGGGGCTTAAAACGCTTAAAGACTGGTCGGAGGGCAACAACACCGGCAACATCCTGGAAGTTATGGCCTGTACCGGCGGCTGTATCGCCGGGCCCATGGTCATCGTTAATCCGAAGATTTCGCTGAATCAGGTGAAGAAGCTGGCGGCGGAAGGGCAAGGGTGATACATTTTTTTCATTCCGCTGGAGTTCCCTTGTTTGCGCTGAATGTTTTTGCCAAGAATGAAAAGACAAATATCAGCAGATACCTACCTGATACATAAAAGGGCTGCCGGAGCCTGCTGTTAACAGGATCCGACAGCCCCTTGGCGCCTGGCGCCTTTTACAACCGTTGCGCTACCGCTGGTATTTTACCAGTACCGCACTGGGGTCATATCCACCAGTAGTTGTTCCCGTAGCCGATACGCCGGTTCCGTATTCATAGAGGCCGTTGCTATTTTGAGTACCGGCGGCATACACACCGCCAACGTTGTCTACCGCTATGGAGTTAAACTGTGAGCCGCTTGCTCCGGCGGTGACGGTTTTCGCCCATTGAGCGGTTCCGCTGGAATTGTATTTTACCAGTACTACATTGTTGGAGGCAGCTGCCCCCTGCGCCAATACGCTGCTTCCGTAGTCAATGCTGCTGTTACCGTTTTGATAGCCTGCGGCATACACATTACCGGCGCTGTCTACCGCTACGGAGTAAAAGTATGAGGAGATTGTTCCGGCGGTGACGGTTTTCGCCCATTGCGCGGCTCCGCTGGGATTGTATTTTACCAGTACCGCATTGGCGCTGGAGGGAGATGTTCCCGCAACCGATACACCGGGTCCGTACTCATAGGCCATGTTTCTGACTTGATTGCCTACGGTATACACATTACCGGCGCTGTCTAGCGCTACGGAGCTAAAGGATGAGCCTTCTGTTCCGGCGGTGACGGTTTTCGCCCATTGCGTGGCTCCGCTGGAATCGTATTTTACCAGTACCGCATTGAGATTGTCGGCTGTTCCCGTAACCGTTACGCCGTTTCCGTAGTCATAGCTGCTGTTTTGTAGTTGATTGCCTGCGGCATACACATTGCCGGCGTTGTCTACCGCTACGGATTCAAATACTGCCATCACTGCTCCGGCGGTGACGGTTTTCGCCCATTGCGCGTCTCCGCTGGAATTGTATTTTACCAGTACCGCATTGTCGCCGCTAATTCCCCCTGCAACCGTTATGCTGTTTCCATAGTCATAGCTGCCGGTTTGACTTTGATAGCCTGCGGCATACACATTGCCGGTGCTGTCTACCGCTACGGATTTAAATTGTGAGACGTCTGTGGCGGTGACGCTTTTCGCCCATTGCACGTCTCCGCTGGAATCGTATTTTACCAGTACCGCACTAATGTAGGCGGTAGTCGTAACCACTACGCTGCCTCCGTAGGTAGTGGCGCCACTATTTTTATAGCCTGCGGCATACACATTGCCGGCGCCGTCTACCGCTACGGATGTAAAGGTTGTCGCGCTTGTTCCGGCGGTGACGGTTTTCGCCCATAGTGCGACTCCGCTGGAATTGTATTTTACCAGTACCGCATTCTCGTTACCTGCTGTCCCCGTAACCGATACACCAGGTCCGTACTCATAGGCCATGACACGGTTTTGAGTGCCTACGACATATATGTTGCCGGCGCTGTCCTTCGCTACGGAGTTAAAGGTTGACCTGTTTGTTCCGGCGGTGGTGCTTTTCGCCCAGAGCGCGGTTGTGGGGGTGACCGCCGCAACCGCCGCAGTGGCAGCGCTGGTTACCGTTCCGGTATACCCGGCCCGGCTTACCGCTACCTTGATGGTTTTCGTTTCATCGGCAGCAACGGGGACATAGGTTGCCCCGGTTGCCCCGGTGATGTCCGTTGTGTCCACTATCCACTGGTAGGAAAGGGTTCCGGTTCCGTCAAGGGTGGAAGTATCCGCCGTCAGGGTTTCCCCGACTTCTGCGGTTCCGGTAATGGTTACCGTTCCGGTTAATGCGGGAATAGCCGCCGTAACCGCCGCAGTGGCAGCGCTGGTTACGCTTCCGCTATACCCGGCCCGGCTTACTTGTACCTTGATGGTTTTCCCTACATCGTCGGCAACGGGGACATACGTTGCCCCGGTTGCCCCGGTGATAGCGGTTGTGTCCGCTATCCACTGGTAGGAAAGGGTTCCGGTTCCGTCAAGGGCGGTGGTATCCGCCGTCAGGGTTGCCCCGACTTCCGCAGTTCCGGTAATGGTTACCGCTCCGGTTAAGGCGGGGGAATCTGCCGCCACAATCGCACTGGTGGGAAGGCTGGTTATGGTTCCGCTATTCCCGGCCCGGCTTACCTGTACCTTGATGGTTTTCCCTACATCGCCGGCAACGGGGCTATAGGTTGTCCCGGTTGCCCCGGTGATAGCGGTTGTATCCGCTATCCACTGGTAGGAAAGGGTTCCGGTTCCGTCAAGGGCGGCGGTATCCGCCGTCAGGGTTTGCCCGACTTGTGGGGTTCCGGTAATGGTTACCGTTCCGGTTAACGCGGGGGAACCTGCCGCCACAATCGCACTGGTGGGAAGGCTGGTTATGGTTCCGCTATTCCCGGCCCGGCTTACTTGTACCTTGATGGTTTTCCCTACATCGCCGGCAACGGGGCTATAGGTTGCCCCGATTGCCCCGCTGATGTCCGTTGTGTCCGCTATCCACTGGTAGGAAAGGGTTCCGGTTCCGTCAAGGGCGGTAGTAACCGCCGTCAGGGTTGCCCCGACTTCCGCCGTTCCGGTAATGGTTACCGTTCCGGTTAATGCGGGATCACCGGCGGGACTGGTGGGATCGCCATCACCACCGCAAGCAGTGAACGCGAGACTCAATACCAGTGCTGCTGCCAGGGCAAGCGGCGCGAGTATTCCGAAAGATTGAAGCTTTTTCATAAAAAGCCTCCTTTATATTTTTTGATGGAGCCATACGGCCCCACCTTTTCATACTGCTCAAGCAGCGTGAAATACCATGTTGGGAACGACAAAAACGCCTTATGCGCACGCATGAGGATTCAGCCGTAGCGAGAGGGGGATGGTGGTGTGTGTGTGGGGGGGGGGGGGGGGGGGGGGGGAGCTTGAGAAAAAAAAACCCCACGGGCTGTCCTTTTCCCCCCCCCCGAGCACCTAAATTTT
>BNVD01000036.1 GCA_025997835.1 Spirochaetia bacterium | reverse complement strand
TGATATGCCGGTTTCGGAGCGGGAACAAGGCGGCGTTTAAGGAAGCGTTCACGAAAGTACTGATACTGGCGAAAGAGATGGGACACTTAAAAAGAGTAGGAGCGATCAGCGTAGACGGGACAAAGATCCATGCAAACGCGAGTAAGCATGCGGCGGTGAGTTACCAACGGGCTGGTGAAATGATAGCGGAAACCGAGCAGGAAGTAGCGGAACTGATAAAGAAGGCAGAAGAAGCAGACGCAAAACCGCTTGAAGCGGGATTGACGATACCCGAGGAGATAGCGCGGCGGGATATACGGAAAGGCGAGCTGCAACGGGCACGGAAAATAATGGAAGCGCGGTATGCGGAGGCGAAAGGGGAGAGCGGGAAAGAAGGCGAAAAGGAGCCCACAAACGAAGGGAAAGGGCCTGATGGCGGCGGAAAGGGAAAATCAAAAAAACCGCTTGAAGAGTACCAGTATAATTTCACTGATGAGGACAGCCGAATAATGAAAGCGGGGAATGGCAAACACTTTGAACAATCGTACAACGCACAGGCTGCGGTAGATATTTCGAGCATGCTGGTGTTGGGGAACTATGTGACCAATCATGTAAATGACGCGAAGGAATTACCCTCGGTAGTGGATCGTGTTGACCAGAGCGTATATGAAGTGGAAACCGTAATCGCGGACGCCGGGTTTTTCAGTGAGGCCGCCATAACGGCGATTGAGCAGGAAGATGAGAAAGGTACACGACAGGGACCGTTGGTTTACTGTTCTGTCGGGCGGCAAAAACACCACCGTTCGGTTCAGGATCTGGAGCAGCATAAAGAACCGGCTCCGGTAGCGCCCGATGCCACCATGACCGAAAAGATGACACAGCGGCTGAAAACCAAAGCGGGTAAGGAATGTTACAAAAAACGCAAAGAGACAGTAGAACCGGTATTTGGGATAATCAAGCAGGCGATGGGATTCCGGCAATTTCTCCTGAGAGGGCTTGAAAAGGTGAACATAGAATGGGATTTGGTTACTCTGGCCTATGATTTCAGGCGTTTATTTGCCCTTTCTCAAGGATGAACCGGTAAGGGAGGCTGCAATTACCCGGGGAAAAAGGGATTATAGGCCTTTTCCCCCGGTAATTCGACAACAAACTTCCCCGTTACGCGGAAAGGTACATAACCCGATTGAAAAGCGCGACAGGCTCCTAGGAAAGACGGAAAACAGTTGTTTTTTCATATTTCCTCCAAATGGTTCCCATCTGGATGTTGGAGAGTTATATTTTTTTAATGAGACAAATCTAATATCGAAAAATATGAATATTACCGTATTTTTTGATATTTTTAATATTAAGATTGTCGCATATATATAGTATGCCTATGGTATTACTAGGATTATTCACATATCTATGTATAAAACGTATGACCCGCGAACATAGTTTTTTGGGGGGTGTTCGGGCGAAATCCAACATACCCGTGATCCCAATCACCAGGAGCCCAACCATGACCTATGCCGAACCCCAGATGCATATCCACAGTCTCGCGCTGTCCTTCCCCATGCTATTCATCCGTGACCTCCAAGCCGCCCATAAATTAGCGGAAGTATACCCAGCCCTTCGGCTGCTCTATTACGGTGATACCGGGATTCTGGTAATCTCCGGGGCCGTCTTCAATCCCGACGGGCCGGTTATCTGGCAAGCCTATACTATTTTAATCAGCCTTATGCGAATGGGGATAATAACCCAGCACCTGAGAATCTACCACCTGAACGTCCATGAACTTGAATTGAAGTATAGTTTTGTTTATTTCCAGCCTTTTATATGCAGGCCGCCCGGCTTCTTACGGGTCAATAATCGCTGGCTATCAACCGATTTTCGCCGGTTTTATCGTCGGGATGGCGAGCTAAAGGGCAGTCAAAAATCGTTTATATGCGTAGAGCCGAATCGCGGCGGATACAAAGCGAACCTCATATTTAATTTTTCCGGCAGGAAACGACGCTACTTATCAATGCCCCTCCTGCATCTTTCAACTCCTGGCGTTTTTAATCAGCTTGCCCCGCTTTCATCAATTTATCTGACCCAGGCTGCCTCTCCCAATGATTTCATGATAGACCCCCAATATATACCGTTTTTAAGGCCTGACTTTGTTCAGGTGTTTTCGGATGCGGGGTGGTTTGATAAAATCAATGGCTTTGTAAGAAAACGTGTTCGCGATTTTAACAATGGGGGGGCTTTATGGTCAACATATGGCGCATGGTATTAATCGCGGATTACTTTTGAATATTTATGTTGAGATAACATATCATTGGGTACCACATCAAAATAAATAAAATTCGTGGTACTCAGGAGTATTAAACCATGGAGCTATTAACGGCAGCGGATGTTGCGGATGCCTTGAGCGTTTCGCGATCTAAAGTTTACAAAATGGCTGAGGCCGGGGAATTGCAGTCTGTAAAAATCGGGAAATCATTGCGATTTACGGAAGGGCAAGTTGAAAACCTTGCATTATGAAAATCTTTTTGGGAATTACTATACGGTCTTTCAAAGATATTTGCCTTTTATGGCTAAAAAATGGCGGGCTTACGGAGAGCAAGTTGCTGAAATACCTTGCTGGAATAGATTGTCATATGATGATTGTTTTAAGCAAATTGTTTTGCGCTCAAGAACGCAAATAAAGCATTTCAGTCACTATCTACAAAAAACTCCCCCGTGCCCCATGCCGAACAAATCGATCAAACCCAAAGAGGTTGATACAAATTGGGCTGTTCAATTTTCTATAAACGATTGGATCTAACCTTTAATATAGACCCCTTAATATGCGACGGAAAAATTCAAATGTACTGATTATTATATGTTAAGGTACTTTACAAAAAAATCAGTATGAAGATGAAAATGATCGATAAAAGATTATGGAAAAATGCTGATATAGAGAGAAATATTCTTATTTTTATCCTTAATTTCGATTGGGCTAACTGTTAACTCCATAAAGACTAATGAGGCTAATTTTGATAATGTCGCCTTTAAGGCGACATTATTCTGGGAGGAGTGTGTTATATTATAATTACTATGAAAACGAATCATCAACGAAGGTGGGCTGTCTTCTCGTAGGGGTAAACCCGGGAGGCAGCTATGTCAAGAAGTTATCGAAAATTTCCCTCATACCTAAACGATGAATTTTGTGGTCCAAAGTGGCGCAAAATTCGCGGGCAGGAACGAAGATGTGTCTTTGATGAAATGAAGACTCTCGAAAATGGCGATGTGATATTTCCTCGTTATCATGCTGCCGAATATGGAGGTCCTTCATCCAGAGATTATTATCCTATGAAAACAATATGGGATAGGTATATTACAGAAATTAGGAATATTTTAAACGAGTATTCTTATGACGGGCATTTTTCAAAGAATGATTTCAAAGCTGATTTTATTGAAAATTTTGGTCGTATCAAAAATGGTCAAGAACCAACAAATTTTGATTGGATAAAAATTAATAAAATCAGAAAAATAATCAAGGCTTGGAACGGCGAACCTATTGACGTTCTTTATTACCTTAATCACCACCGTATCATCGAACAGGCAGCAAACATTGAATTAAAAAGGATGCTCAGAAAATGAAGGAGTCTAAACCAATGAAACGCATTGAAACGCCGGAAGAAATCCGCAGAAGAATAAAAAGATTTCAACGGCGTGAAAATAGTATCCAAAGGGCAGAAAGAAAAAGAGGCTACCAGGCAGAATGCAAGAAAAAAGATGCCGCCGAAAGTATTGCGGTTGTTCAAATTTTGAGAGCTGACCGAAAGAAATCTATAATGCTGGAAAAAAAATCTGACGGCTCAAAACTTCTCAAAGCTTTTTCTTATATTGATTGGACCCCATTTGATAAACGGGATAAAGTACCCAAAGAGTTTAAAACGCGTTTTTTTAATAAGGAGCGCCAATATATCGATTTTTTCAAATCCTATATATATCCGTATCCGATACCTGTCCCTGTACTTTTTACGACTCTCCAAAATGATTATCATATTGATAAACACGGAAATAGAGAAAAATCATTTTATTATGACATTATTACTCTTTCAAAAAAATGGATGCGCGATATTGTAAGCGGCGATTCATTTTACCGAAGAAACAAAGAATACTTTACCAAATCAGAATCCCATTATTTCCTTAATACGAGTCTCCCTTTTATTGACATATCATCATTTTTGATGCTATTTTTTCATGCAAAGTGTAAAGCAAGGAACATGAATACTAAATTTGTTGGTATTATCAGTAAAGTATTTACCATTAAATTTGAGAAGTGTTTTAATCATACCTTGGTGACTGGTTTTCTTGATCTTCTTTCACGCAGCTATGATTATCATATTGACGAAGGTGAATTGGGAGATATTTGCGATTTTATCCTTCCAAAAATCCGTAGGCCAAATAAATTTCCTTCATTTACATTCAGCGGAAGAACAATGACTAGCATTATAGCTCTGACAAACGAATGGCATGCAGATATTCAACGGGAGCAAGAAGCTCTGGGTATGCTTATTCAACGAGAGCAAGAAGCTCGGGGTATACCTGCAAGGGCAAAAAAACAAGAAGCTCGTGGTATGCTTAAATGGGTAGGGATGAACATACCAACTTTCAGATTTGAGACTGATGAATGCACATGGAAAGTAACCCAACTCTTGACTGTTCAGGATCTCCTCAATGAAGGACGTAAAATGAAAAGCTGCGTCTCATCATATACGTATCAATGCTTACACGGTGAATGTTCTATTTTCAATCTTTCTGCTTTTTATAATGAAACACAATTAATAGGCAGCTACGCTACCCTGGAAGTAAGTAAAGACCGTTCGTTAGTTCAGGCAAAAGCAAAATGTAATTTTAAAGTAATCCCTAAAGCAATGAATGTCATCAATCGATGGGCTCAGGCAAACGGGATTAAGAATAGGATACTATGATTATCTATATCAAGGCATGTATGAAAAATTGTCTAATTATAAAAACGATAAGACTTATGTTCAGATTCGATGGGAACTTTGACGTGTACTTTAAGGTCGTGAAATCAACGACAGACTGTTATCATATAGTATAGGAGGAAGTATGAAAAATATTGTTGACGATGTTTTGGGCGAGGTCTTTGATGACCAAAACCAGACGAGACTTTCGTTTGTGCCAATACGTGATGGGCTCGGTGAAATGCTCGGTATTAAACAAATGATACGAGCCGAGGAAGCGTATGTTAAGGTAAATAAATCGGAAAAGACCAAGTTCGCCCAATATCTGTTCACCCACCCAAAACTCAAAATGCGGGTGACTGACAACACCCTGGGTACCATGCCAGAGTATCGGTTTCTTGGGCCGTATGACGGATTTGGAAAACATAAAAACCTGCACGGGGGGCTAGTGGCCTTTCGAGACATAACCTTGTACGATCTCATGGGTCAGCTCAGGGGTCTGACCCATGAGCCAACCCGCTCGTTCTACGTCATCGATGACGATACAAGAAATTACATCGGATTCTTGTCGTATTATAAATACACCCCCAAAAGTAGAGTCATAAACGAGGTCAAATTCTTCAATTTTGACAAGAAAACCGGCTCGATGTTCAAGGACACTTTGCAGATCATGGCGGAACTGTTTAGAGATCATGATGAAGTACGATGGACTGCGTTTCCGGACCCAGAAAGCCCCGTGGTGCCAGTGTACGACAAGTACGTCGAGCAAAAAAAGAAAGAGGGGTGTGTCGCCACTAAGGTCATGGAGAGTTTACAATACGTTTCAGTTGACGAGCGCAGGCTCAAAACAATCGATGTATTTCGCTATAGTGTTAAACGCAAGAAATAAATAATTCCGGGGTATTGCCCAAACGATAATCCCATAACAGATAGTGAATATTACAAAATCAATCATTCACGGGTACCCTCTTTTTTACTGTTTACTACACATTTTGCATTCCGCTTCTCTGTCGAAAGCCGTGCATGCGATTTCTTAGCTTTTAACTGAGATGCTTCATCTTCAACCATTCTTTTCGATGCTATAAGATTTTCTCCATCGCGTTCGATTTTATATCCGGCTGCATTCACGAGTTCTAACAGGTCATCCTCCAGTATTCCACTACTAATAAAATCGAAAAAGAAAAACATGTCCAGGCTGGATTCGTCATTTCTGAATTCGTCATTTCTCAATTCGCAAGTTCTCAAACGGTAGTAGCGTTCAAGGTCTTTAGCCGCAGCTTCATAATCGGGATTACCACCATGAAGGTCAAGCCCTATCTTGTCCAGTAATGTTTGCGCTTCTGTCTTAAATTCTACAATCGACTTTTTCAAATCAGCGCGCGTTTCTGTTTTCTTCTGGTTCATACAACCCATCATTTTTCAAAGCACTGAAATAAGATAAAACTTAACGATTCCAACCAGAATCCCGTAGAATCCAATAAAGCACATGACGTTTATTAATAAAAGCCTTCGGATATATCTATTTAACGGCGGGTAAAAATTATCAACGGCTTTATCTTCAATTTCACTGACAGAAGGTGTAGCCCCAATAAATGAAGTTAAATTGTGAACGGTCTTTACTGCCGCATTGATTTTTTCGCCGTAAAAAAATTTGAATATATAGCGTATAGCCGCCTGTATTGACTTTTCAAGTGAGCGGGAATGAACAAGCTCGTGGACAAATACCGGAACGAATTTTTGTATCAGTTTCCGGTGCGGCTTTAAATCGCGGAATAACAATACCAATCGAACAAGAGTATGTGCAAGTTTGGCAAACCCTATAACCAGAAGTAACGGTAATGCATATTTGAAACGGATAATGCTGCAAACAATAGCAACTGCAATGAATACCATGTCAAAACAAAATGACAGGAAAAAGTTATGCCTAGACTTTTTATCCATTGCATCAAGTTTTTCTTGCGCCTTTTTTAAGCCTTCTTCAATTGTGGCATCCAGTACCATATCGCTCGCTTGCCGAATGCCGGATAAAAATTGCTGTGCACCGGAAATTATTTTGTCAAGCATGGTAAAACCTTGCCAGTAATTCTTCAGCGGCCTTCTCTGGTTTTTCCAAAGCAAGTTTGGGATTATTGTCAAGAAAATCTTTAAATTTATCAGGTATATGATCGCTTAATTCGTCAAGGGCTTTATCCACATCGGCTATCATAAAAACTCCCGCTGTATTTGACGGTTTCCGCATCTTGGGCATTTATCCCAAATCATTTTTTTAGGTATTTTCTTTAAAAAATGGTTGTTACAGGAAGAACATTTCCACAACTGACTTTTTAATGACGGATCAAATTTAAAACTTTTTAGTCTATTATACGTGTCTGTAATTTCTTTTTTAACCAAATCGACAGCGTTATTCAGGACTTTTTTAAGTTCCTCTTCTAATGCTTTTTTTTCAGAAGAATCAATTATCTTGAGCCATCCATAAAAGGGGATCCATTTTTTCCAAAAATTTTCGGTGATTGTTTTTTTAATATTTTCTTCTTTAAAATATTCTCCTTTCATATTTAATTCTAATCTATTTATTATATTAATTTCATTCCTGATTTTATTAAAAATATCTTCTGTCAATGATTCTAATTCACGGATCATTTTATCGTGATATTCCTGTGCCATTTTAGGTTTTGTTTTACGACCGGGCTTGAAAAATCCCGGTATTTCCTTTATTTGCTCCTGCTTCCATAAATCAAGCCGATTTATGCTTTTGCTGCGCCATTCTTCCAATTTTTCCTTAAGAACAACTACAAAATTAATGGAAGCGTCTTTTTCCAATTGCTTAAATAGTTCTTCCCTTCCGAAGGTTGCTCCAATAGGTCCTGATTGACCTATTTTTATCTTTACTTTCGAGCAAACGTCTACCGCTATATATTGCCCTTTGTAGTCAGTCATGTCTTTTTTAAGTTTATCACGAAAAACAAACCTTTTTCCCAGGTAGCCGCTGTTATCACCGTTTGTAAAGACAATAATCACTTTATACTGCTTGTCGAGCAGCTTTTTTATTGCCGCAATTTCAAAATCCTGTATCCGATCATGTGAAAATGAAATGCAGTAGATAATAGCATAAATCATATCGGCGAAAGCAATATCACCGGATAATCGCTCGTCAATGGCTGCTTCCCATTCTTTTGCCTTGTTTGATTCAAGCCCCCAGCTGTCAAAAACATTTACCACCACATCGGTATTCAATGGCGAAGGAATAGATACTTTTGTAAAATCACCTCTTTCAGTTACCGATGATCCGGTTCCGGTTTTTACAATGTCGCTGCCATAGAGATAATTGATAAGCGTACTTTTACCAACGCCGGTTTGCCCCAGAATAATTATATTGATTTCCGTTTTTTTCATTTGTACGGCCTTTTTACGCTGTATAAGCATCCGGTTTATCCAAACCCTTTTTGATCCTATCTCTGAAATCTGCGGATTTCATATAGCGTTCAATACTATTTATGTTGACGGTTGAATTTATTGAATCGAGACATTCATCATAACAATAGGTAGAAAGAGAAGTCCCTATCTGCCCAGTTAATTTGCCGGCCAATTTTCCGCTTGCGGCCGGTCCAAATATTGGAATTATTTCAAGCAATGCACCGCTGATTAATTTTTCCAGCATTGAAACAAGTAATTTTTTCACCAATTCATTGATAAGTTTTTTTTCAGCTTTCTTGACGCCATAGAGTTTTAAGATGTGTTGTATCATTGCCACCCATAACGGCGTAAGAACAATGGCGTCAATAACCGGAACAAATACAGCTATGCCTATTGCCACAGGCTTCAATTTACCTATAAACTTTTCGGCTTCTTCACGCTTTTCTTTTAGTCCAGTCTTGAGGGATTCGACAAAATAGCTCCGGCATACTTCCGGTAAAGCTTCATATGACCAGTTAAGTAATTTATCCCAATCACAAAAAGCGGCAATAGTCGGATTCTTATCTGCTTTTCGACTCAAGTTAAATATCACGTTCGTTGAAACAACCCCCTGTACCGAGGTCACCATATCGTTTAATTCAGTTTCATCTAATTCGTCAATCTTTGTGATAAGTACCGCAATATGAAAGCCGGCTTGCTTAATTTTCCCTATTAATTCTCCGTCAGTGTCGGTAAAGCGTTTTCCTGCACCGGAAACCGTGTACCAGATCAAATGCACGGCATCTTGTTCCTGGACATTTTTATGGCTCATCAAAAATTCATCAAATACAAGGCGTTTATACTCGGCAAACGGATGCTTGTCGTTGTCAATTTCATAACCTTCACTGTCATAAATGTTCACCGTATCATGAGGATAATAATGTATTCCTTCGCTGCATCTTTCGGCTGCTTCGCCCACTTCTGCAACGTCAGCTTCGAATACAAAATTGATAACAGATGACTTTCCAGCGCCTGTTTGTCCGCAAATTAACACGTTGGGGACTTTCTGTTCATCGAGTATTTTATTAAGCTCTTCTTCAATTTTTTCTCGTGAAAACTCATTCATACGTCATCCAGTCTTATTACGTTCCAATTCCCAGAACAATTTTTGAGCCTCTCCGTAAATTTCATGAATTTTCTTATCAATTGAACGAATTGCTTTATCCAAATCCTCCGCAAGTTTTTGCTGCAATTCAAATTTTTTGGCACCAAAATGAACAGCCTGATTAATTTGCAATCCAATCTTATCAAAAAAATCTTTTGCCAGCAGTTCTTTACTCCGTTCAGTTTTAAAAAATGCTCCGGTAAAATGTTCGTACAATTGCTGCGCATCATTCATACCGTCTTTTATTTTTTCAAAAATGTCCGTAGTCACTTTTTGGAGTTCCTGTTCAATGGCAATATTTATCGTATTTGCCGTATGCAGTTTCGTCCCAAAAGGCAATTTTGTTCCAAATACACCATCGCGCTTAAACTCAATGATTCTGGCAGTTCCCGCTTGTCTGAAATTATCAAGATTTTCAATGCTTTCATCTTTCCATGCGGTCCACTGAGCAAAAAGCACTTTTTTAAAGTTTTCATAAAAGTTATCATCAAGTTCCTTAAACAAGGTTTCTTTTCCAAAGGCCGCCGTATTTGATACCGGCTGTCCGATTTTTGCCTTTGCCTGTGCGCATATATCAACAACGCTGTACAATTGTTTGTATTCAGGTAAATCTTTTACCAGCTTCTCCCGGAAAACGGTCTTTTTTGTTTCATAACCGCCGTTATCTGCATTGGTAAGGGCAATAATGACCTTGTATTTTTTATTGAGCAGTTCTCTAAGCATCTCAATTTCAAAGTCCTGTATACGGTCATTGGAATATGACATACAGTACACAATGCCGTAGACCATTTCATCAAACGAAAGGGTGGAAGACAGTTTTGTATTGATGACATTTTTCCAGTCATCCGCTTTGTTTGATTCAAGCCCCCAACTGTCAAAAATATTAATTTTTACATCGGGTTTTAATGGCGAGGCAACGGTGATTTTTTTAAATTCACCGCGCCCCGTTACCGGCTTTCCGGTGCCGGCCTTTACGATCTCATCACCGTACAGGTAATTTATCAGCGTACTTTTTCCGGTACCGGTTTGGCCGAGGATCATCACATTGATTTGCGGCTTCATTTTTTCGTCTCTTGTGTGGTTTTTAAGACTTCGGCGATAAATGAAGGAGCCGTCAGTACCTTTTCAATGTCGATTACCGGCGGCTTTCCGTCCAATGAATCTTTGCATTGCTTATAGCACAATTCCGAAAAAGCGGTGCCAAGCGCGCCGGTAATGGCTATGGCAACAGAACTATTTATAACGGCACCGGCTACCGAACCGACTCCCGGAATAAATTTTAATATCGCCCCGGCAGCAGATTTTCCTAATGCGGATATACCAGCACTGCTGGCAACGGATGTTATTGCGGCTTTACCGACATGTACACCATAAATCGCCGCAATACCCATAATCATCCCTGTTTGAACTGGAACCAGTAAAGCCGCATCGCTAAATGGAATGGGAGACGCACCGACAGTACCCGCCGCCACAGTCGCTCCCGCTATCACTGCGATGGCTTGTTTGTGCTTTAAACTCAAGCCGCCGCGCAGTGCTGAAACAAAGCGATCCTTGAATACGGTGGGGAGCTTTTCATAAGACCAGTTGATAAGTTGTTCCCAGTCACAGAATGCGGCAAGGGATTCATTTTTTCTTGCCAAACAGCTCAATCGGAATACATCTATTCCAATCAGGTTTTTGTTAAGTTCTGTCATCATATCGTTAAGCTGGGTTTCGTCCAGTTCATCAATTTTGGTTAAAAGTACACAGACAGGATAACCTTCCGCGCGGATACGTTTGATAAGTTTGATATCAAGTTCCGTGAAGCGCTTACCCGCGCCGTTCACCGCATACCACACCAGATGAACTGCTTCGGTATCCTCGACACCCTTCCGCTTCGCAAGAAAATCGTCAAATATAAGCTGTTCATAGTGATCCTGGCTTTCATTGCCGATTTCGTAGCCCTCGCTGTCGTATATGTTTACCGTATCGTTCCGGTATAGCTTGATACCGTGGGTGCATGGCTCCCCCACGCCGGAAACCGCGACAGAATCGTTAAAGAGGTAATTCACCACCGATGATTTACCCACGCCTGTCTGCCCGCAAATCAAAATGTTTGGCGTTTTTTGCGCTTCCGTCATCTTCTCGAGTTGCTTTTCAACTTCTTCCACTGAATACTCTTTCATTTTCAAGCCTCCTTAGCCTGCAACAGATAATTTTTTATGGGAGTATTCTCCCTGTTTCCCACGAAAATCAAGCCGCAGGAACCCCGGCCCGCTGACTTTCCTCAATGCCCTTCCAAGGATGAACCCCGTAACCATTACAATACCCCCAATTCCGCCAATAATAATAATCCGCAGCATTCCAACCTTCCTTTCAAAAAAAATATGATCATACCCGCTTTGGGTATGATCATGCAGTCCGCTATCACTCCCTGCGTAATACTTTCTGGTCAACCGCTACCAATAGGGCATTCACGTCAAAAATATCATATATTTGATATTCCAGACAAAACATCACCGCCAGATCGAATATTGAATTGGAGGTAAGCGTGAATCCCGCGCTATCAAGCAGTTCGTCCATTTCGGTTCTTGATAGTTTAAGAGAAAGGCCAAAGGCGAGCACATTGTTTTTTTCTGGGCGGGAATGCCGGTTCCCCATGATTTTTGAGTATAGCCTCCGGTCTATCCAGGCTCCTTCATAGAGTTGCGCGGGGGTAAGCCCTTTCTCCTCCCTCAGCTTCTCCAGTAAAACGGTAAAGGTTTGGGGGCTTCGTCTTTTTTTGATATACTGCTTCATATCGTCTGAAACTTTCCCCAGGGAAGGCATCATCCCCTGCCTTTGCGATCCCGAAAGCACCGATCCATATTCATTATCAGGAAGGTATTCCCCTCGTAGTACATAACGTTCCTTGATAAAGGTTTTTAGTCTTTCGACCAGTCTTGCATCGATCATTGTCTTTTCCTTTTTATCACGCTTTTTATCAATAGGTGACGCTTTCAAAGCGACATGACTTTTTTGGTCAACTATTCCCGGCCCATCATTGCCTTGAGGTTTCTCCCCTGATTTTTGGGCCTCTCCCGGGTCATAAGGCCGGACGTCTTTTTCAGGCGCAAAATCGAGATTATCGGATTCAAATGCTGAACTCGGTACCGGATTAGCCGGATGTGTACCGAATTTCATAATGATTTTATCCATCCGTTCTGTCCATCTTTTATCTGGCATCATAGTGTACTCCTTGCACGAGAATATATAATGAAAATTATACTGAGATTTGATACGGAAGCTGTCGCTTTTGGAGCGACACCACGGAACCGGGAATATAGTATATAGGGAACCTCTAAAAACTAACCGGGTTTTTAGAGGTTCCCTATAAAATGCGATGAAGCAGTTTTTAACGGCAAGTTATGCAGATGCTTCATCGCTTGTAAAATGCCTGACGTTTCAGGCGGAGTCTTCTTCGCCTCCCATGCCATCCCTCTTAAAGAAATGGAAGCAATCAAGGCATAGGAATGTCTTTTCAGAGACGACATTCTTTTTTGACTGCCCAAACCGGACCCCTACCGACACCCCGCTAAAGGCGCCGATCAGAAATATACCGGCGATCTTCTTTTTATCCCGAAACCCCGCAAATGAAATGATTCCGGTGATAATGCCTCCTAAAAGGCCTCCGATACTCCCGCAGATTATTGACTTCTTATTCAGCGAAATTATATTTGCCGATGCGCAATGCGGGCAGGGGAGCCGGTGTGACAGGTATTGTTCCTGCTGATATTCAGACCGGGACATTTCCTCCATGCATTCTTCTTCATATTCATCAGCCATGACAGCCTCCCGACAATCGAGTAGGAGGCTACCCATTATTTGGATAGCCGTCCTCTCACACCACCGTGCGTACCGTTCGGTACACGGCGGTTCAACGGGTTGCGTGTAGTGCCTCATATCGCTTGGCCACATTGGGGAATCCAAGCGATTCAAGATATGGGTTTGTGAGAGTTTTGGTGAGTATCCAGCTATTGGCCGTATGCCAGTAGCTTTTCCGGGTATTGGCCCATTGCCATGCCTTGTCTTTGGATGTTCCCAGTTGAATCAGGTTCTCAAATCGCGTTCGCACCCGTTTCCAGCGTTTCCAAAATATCTGCCGTATTCGTCGTCGTAGCCATTCTACTGTTTCTTGGAGATATTTCTTCATGTCTGCAATACTGTAATACCCTCGGACTAAAGTCCGCAGCCACCCTATGAGGTACCGGGTTATTTCTTTCAGTATCCATTCCATGGTTCCGCTTCGTTTCCGGCTCGTTAGTGCTTTAAGCCGTTCTTTGAGCCGGTTAAGGGATTTCTCATGTACCCGTATCCCGATTCTTTTGCCAATTCTGTAAAGGCTGAATCCCAGAAATTTGAGCTTGGTAGGACTCCCGGTTGTGCTTTTCTTTCGGTTCACTTTCAATTTCAGCTTGCCCTCAAGAAACTTCGTACAACTTTCCATCACCCTTCCGGCGGCCCGGAGGCTTTTCACATAGATATTACAGTCATCTGCATACCGTACGAATTTGTGTCCCCGTTCTTCCAGCATCCGGTCAAACGCGGACTTTAGTCCGACGTGAGGTAGATGTTCGATAACAGGGGTGATAAATTCCCGCCTTGCGGCGTCCCCTGCTCGGTCTGACTTACCAGTCCGTTCACCATGACGCCGCTCTTTAGGAACTTCTTTATCATGGTTATGACTCCTTCGTCCTTGACCGTTTCCCGTACCATCTTTATCAACAGGTCGTGATTCACCGTGTCAAAGTATTTCTCTAAATCCAGGTCTACCACATAGGTGTACCCGCAGACCAAAGGTCTGACCTCAAAGTATCCGCGGACCTTTGGTCCGATGGCCCGCTTTATCGCCTGATGTGCGCTTCGTCCCGGCCTAAAACCGTAACTGCTATCAGAGAAGGTCTGCTCGAATACCGGTTGCAGTACTTGTACCATCGCCTGTTGTACCATTCGGTCTATTACCGTTGGTACTCCCAGCAATCGTTTCCCGCCGTCCGGCTTGGGGATTTCGCGAACCTTCGGTTCGACCCGCCTTACCGGTTCCGGTTTGTACCAGCCACCCCGTATGCTCATCTCTAGCAGCCTGTCGCACTTTTCAATCGGGTTATGTACCTTTCCGCGTAACGGGGAAGTTTGTTGCCGAAGTACCGGGGGAAAAGGCCTATAATCCCTTTTTCCCCGGGTAATTGCAGCCTCCCTTACCGGTT
>BNVD01000035.1 GCA_025997835.1 Spirochaetia bacterium | reverse complement strand
TACCAAATAGTAAAGGTGATAAAGTAAGGAGATTGAGTTGACAGAAGGACAGGATATTGCTCCCAATGAAGTATATGATAAGGGAGTTTTGATCGCATGAAAAACCTCCCCGCAAACATCCCCTACACCGGCCTTATCTCCCAAATAGGCCAACTCCTGCAAGAAGGCCGTAAAAAAGCGGCCTCAGCGGTAAACACACTTCTGGTACAAACTAACTGGCAAATCGGCAAGTACATTGTCGAATTTGAGCAGCATGGCGAAGAAAAATCAGAATATGGTTCAGAACTTATAGAGCGGTTATCAAGGGATTTAACCGTAAAGTACGGGAAGGGCTTTAGCCGCTCCAATCTTTTTCAAATACGGTTGTTTTATCTCAAATTTTCAAAAATCCAGACAGTGTCTGGACAATTGACCTGGAGCCATTATTTTGAAATCCTGAAGGCCGATGATGACCTTGAAATACAATTCTATGTAAAGCAATGTGAAAAGGAAAACTGGAGTGTACGGGAATTGCGCCGGCAAATGAATAGTATGGTATTTCATCGCCTGGCATTGAGTAAGGATAAAAAAGGAGTTTTGAAGCTGGCTGAAAAAGGAACCGAGTTTAACAGACCAGAGGATCTTATCAAAGATCCGTATGTATTTGAATTTTTAGGTATCCCGGAGCAGCATCATTACCATGGTTTTTATGAGTGAGATTGTATTGGCAGAAGGGCCGGATATTGCTCCCCATGAATTGTATAGCCCCGGGCGGTGAAAATCGCTGATTGCGTAAATACATAGCGGCGATACTTGCCCAACGACCCCCCTATCGCCTATCATCTATCCAGTATGAATACTGAACAGGCGGCCTCCGCTCTGATTAACGGCGCGGAGGCGGTTATCCGGGGAAAGCGTGAATTTCTGGAACTGCTCACTGCGGCGATTCTGGCCGGGGGGCATATTCTTATAGAAGATAATCCCGGCTTGGGCAAAACCACGGTGGCCAAGACCATTGCGCGGCTCATTGCCGCCCCGGACGGCAAGCCCCTGCTGTTTAAGCGTATCCAGTTTACGCCGGATCTGCTCCCCTACGACATCACCGGGGTGGATATCTTCGATCCTGAAAGTAAGACCTTCCGCTTTGTTCCCGGCCCGGTGTTGGCGAATATCGTGCTGGCCGATGAAATCAACCGGACCACCCCCAAGGTGCAGTCCGCCCTTTTGGAAGTGATGGCGGAACGGCAGGTGACTATCGGCAACGCCACCCACGAGCCGCCGGAGCCTTTTTTCGTCATTGCTACCCAGAACCCCATTGAAAGTGAGGGTACCTTCCCCCTGCCTGCCGCCCAGCTTGACCGCTTTATGATGCGGCTGTCTCTGGGCTACCCCGACAGGAAGGCTGAACTATCGATACTGGACGAAAACCCGGCGGAACGCGCCCTGCACACACTGGAGCCGGTACTGACCGAAGCGGAGTTCCTCGCGGCTCAGGCGGCGGTGTCCAACGTGTTTTGCCATGCCGCCCTTAAAGAGGCCATTGCGGACATTGTGCGGGATACCCGGACCCACAAGGGCTTCCTGTTGGGTGCGTCTCCCCGTGCGGGTCTGCACCTGCTTGAGGCGGTAAAGGCGTTGGCGTTCGTAAAGGGCCGCGCTTTCGTTATTGATGAGGATATTGCGGCGCTGGCGGGGCCGGTCCTGGCCCACCGGCTTAAACTGCGGGACCCCCGCGCTCAGGGAGAAAAACTCATCCGGGAGATCTGCCTTGCGCGTATCGACGGCATCAAGACCACTTGATTTGCGGCCTCAAGGTCCTGCCGAAGCATCGCCGGTAAGACCGGCCGGTCCCCAGCGTATTCCCATGCCTGTCCCCCAGGTTTCAGGTGTAGCCCTCATCATCATCGCCATAGCGGGGCTGGCCGCCGGGCATCTGCGGAACGAATTGGTCCTTACCCTGCTGGGGGCGGTACTGCTGGCTGTTCTTGGCTACTGTTTTCTCGCCGTTCTATTTTTAATTGTGATCCACCGTAAACGCGCCCGCACCCTTTCGGCACGGATGGTCCCGGATGTCCTTTCCGCCGGAAAACCGGGGGCGATACTCTGTTCACGGGGCGGAACGGGAAGATTCTTCCGTCTGCCGGGTATCCTTATCCGTTACGAAATCCGCCTTGGTACCAGGGATGGACGGCGGCTCGATCATATTTTCGATCCCGATACGCTGGATCACAACCTGAGCCCCTACACGGCCCCAAAACGGGGGGCCTATTACGGCGACCGGGACCGGCTCCTTATCCTCGACATTTTGGGGCTGTTCCGGGCCGCCTTTACCCTGCCCCAGGAACCGGGCTCGCGGCTCCTCGCCCTGCCCGGTGCGGCGGACAAGCCGGTCACCCTCAGTCTCCGCTCCGGCGGCGCCGAACAGCGCACCGAGCCGCATTTTCTGCGTACCCACCGCCTCACCGCCCACCGACCCTATATCCCCGGCGACGATCCCCGGCGCATCAACTGGAAACTCTACGGCCATGCGCCGTCAAACGAACTTTTCGTCCGGGAGGGCGAACCGGAGCCGCCGCCCCATTCCCGGCTTATCATCCTCATCGATACCCAAACCGATCCTGCCCTGTTTTCCCCCGAAGCAGGCCGCCGCGCCGCCGACTTCCTCTGCGAAAACGCCCTGGCCCTGATTCTGGAGTACGCCGAACGGGGAATGGATGTTAGCGTGGGGTATGTGGGGGAGCCTGACGGTGATGTTTCGGCGGCGGATGCGTCGAATGGAGCGTTTCGTGGTATTTCCGGGGGGAGCTGCGCGGGAAATTCCGACGGAGAAGGTGAATTTTCGACGGGGAGGGCTTCTGATGGGGCTGTTCGTGGTATTTCAGGCGGAAATGCGGCGGAGTTGGCCGCGATATTGGCATATCCGGCGGCAATTCCCCTGTCCGGGCCGGGGGAACTGCCCATAACGGGGGATGACCGGGGTGTCTTGGTGCTGGCTTTGCCCCGTGCGGAGGCGGAAAATTCGGCATTGGACCGGTTTCTGCAAAAACGGGGGCAAAAACAGGAGACGGATGTGCTCTTTTTGTATGAAGAGACGGCGCTGGGTGAGGCCGCCGGGTCCTGTGTGCGGCTCTACGACCGGAAGGCAGGGGTACGGGCGTGGCAGGTGCGGGTGTAGGAGAATTTATAGTAGCATTTTGCAAAGTTGATAAAAAAAGCGAAAAATTGGTTGACCTATGTTTGAATTTACGCTATCATATAAAAAACACATCCACTTGGTGGATGTAATAACAATAGCGGCGGCTATACGTAGGAGAATAGTATGAAGAAGTTTTCATTATTGCTTTTGATGATGGTGGGATTAGCCGCCATCGGATTCGCGCAACCCCCGGATTCCCGGGTTGTGGCACAGTGGGATGGTACCAGTATTACGGCGCCCCTCGTGTATCATCTTGAAGTGTGGGACCAAAACGGCACCACAACGGATATCGGTTCATTTTTAACCCCGGTAAACAACCTTAGGAAATATGGCGCTGTCACTTTCCTTATCCACGCCAACAATGGATATATCGTCGTATTATATGCCAGCACCGATTGGGCGCCGGCTCTGACAAAACCGCAGGGAGTTACGTCCAAATATACCATCGCCGGTGATCATAAACAGACTATCCGCACGATATTGGACAGCAGGGAATTCAAGCGCTACATTACCAGAAGCCAATTCCTCACAGACCTTGAGACAACGTATGCGGGGTTGAAATAAACCCAGCGGCGGGCTCAGTATAAAAACCTCGCAGAAACCTGCGAGGTTTTTTATTTATACGGTCAAGGCCGATAGGGGCACCACGTTAACCCCGTCTTTTCGGCGGCAGGCGAATCCGTTGGCGGTAATGACCGTAAGCGCCGCCGGAGGACCCATTTTCTCTTGATTTATTTTTGCGGCAAAGGTCAGCAGGGTGGCCGCCGCATTGGGTTTATCGTTTTATCCATTATGATATATAGTGATACCATGAACTGTTTCGCCGTGCCGCCAAAAGCTCCACCCCTGTCCGCATTGGTCCTCCGGTCGGCGGCGCTTTTTGCCATCCTTTACCAGTTCCGGCTTTTGGCACGGGATTTGGCGGATACGCCGGTTTTTGCGGCGGCTCTACTTTGCGCCTTTATCGCGGCATGGGCGCTGGCGGAGAAAAAGGCGCGACTTATTCCGGCATTTGTAACCCTGATCCTCATTCCCTGGGCAGCCAGAGCGCTTATCGCCCTGCCCCGGCTGTTCATTGCCGACGCCGCCGAACATACCGGCGCCGCCATTGTTCTGGACTCGCTACTCCTCAACCTGGACCGGAACAACTTTGTGTCCCTGATTCCCTTTTATTGGGCCGCCCTGACCACGTATTTCGCAGCCCGGTCCCGGCGGTTCTTGCGGGGGGATATTGCTGCTTCCCTGATGATCCTTCTGGTCCTGTTTTGTGTGGTCCGTACTGCGGACTTGGAAGCCTACCGCTGGCCGGTACTGATGATCGCCCTGTTCGCAGGTATCATTTTTCTGCAAATCATCGCGCTTATGCTGTCCTTGCCGCCGGAATATCTGGCGCGGCCTGCGGAACGGGTCCGGGCGACAGTATTATTGTTTTTACTGATATTGATTGGGGGCATACTGATGATCCGGCCATCCCAGGAAGGCGCCATTGACCGGGGAGGCGGGCTTTTGCAGCCGAATCTCTTTCAGTTTGATTTTTCACAGTTCCTGCGGCTGGAAAGTGAAATCACCATGAATGAAGACCTGGTACTGATTGTGCGCAAAGACCCGGAGGATTATCATTTTTTGCTCCGCCGGTTTGTGCTTTCCGGGTATGGGGCAAAACAGGGATTCTACCGGCATGAAGTAATTGATGAGACGGCCCATCCCCAAAAGCTGCCGGACCGCCGCCTTCAACTTGAGGCTCCACAAATACAAAAATACCGGAACACCGAACAGGAATACTTTCTCGTCAATTTTGATTCCTCCGCGTTTATCGGCATGAACCAGCCGGTAGAAATAATACCCTACGACAGTTGGGACGCTTCTTCCTTCAGTTCTGCATACAGCGTAAAAAGTTATACCAGCGAAGCCCGGCCCTTCGAGCTTTTCAATGCGGCGCCCCGGCAGCCCGGCGATGCGCCCAAACCGTTTGAGTTTTCCGGGGAAAACCTGGGTCTTGATGCGGAAACATACGCTTTTTATACCGAGTATGGCCGGGACGAACGGATTGCCGCGTATGCGCAGGAAATTACCCAGGGGTGTTCTTCCTACTGGGATATGGTACGCGGGGTGTATGACCGGCTGAAATTCGGCGAGTACCGGTACAGCCTTAGACCCGGCATCGCCCCGGACGGAGATCAGCTTGGATTTTTTCTCTTCGAAGCAAAAAAGGGGTACTGTTCCTACTATGCCTTTGCAATGACCGTATTACTGCGCTCTCTGGGCATCCCGGCGCGGGTGGCGGTTGGGTTCTACATCGATCCCCGACTGAATACCTTTGACTACTATCCGGTACGGTCCGATATGGCCCACGCCTGGGTTGAGGTGTACTATCCCGAATACGGCTGGATTGAGTACGATCCTACCACCGAACAACTGGCGGCAGATGAGGACTTCCGTCCGCCCACAGGTATCCCGCCGGATATTTTTGAGCGGCTCATGAAGGAAATTCTGGAAAACCGTTCCCGGCTTACCCCAAAAGAAGGGACCGCCGGCGGGACGGAGGCTTCCGCCCTTGCCGGTCTGGGAAAGCAGGCTGAACAGTTCATCCGGCAAAGCGGGATGCCGCTCCTGTTGGGTTTGGTGTGCATCATCTTTATACTGATGCGTTGCGGACATTTCCTGTCATATACACTCACGATAACGCCCCGGAAGAAGACGGTACGGCTATGGGCTCACGTACTGCGCCGCCTCCGTTTGGGGGGCTTTAAACGGCTGTCCCAAACCAGCGAATCCGAATGGGCAAAGGCGCTAGACGAGGGCTGGAACCTTGGGGTATATGCCCTGTATCAGGACGCCGCCGCCGCCCGCTTCGCACCTGGGTATCACAAAAAGGAAACCAAATTGGTACAGAATCACTACCGTATTTTTTCAGGGGAATACAAAAAAACCGTATCCCGGTGCCGCCGTATACTGACATGGCTTTTCCCTCCCATTGCCCTGGTTTTAGGCCGGCGAAAGACCGCGGACTCGGCAAAACCAGGAGACGGCGTTACTACCGCCGGGACATTGACCGTCCTCGTTATGGTTCTGCTTTTCTCTCTTAATACCGGTACCATAAGCGCCCAGGATTGGGACCAGGAAGATGAGTACGATTATGACACATTGAGTGAAGACCTCTACGACGGCGCGTCGGACGACGGATCGTCGGACGACGGCTCGTTGTATGACGAAACATCGGACGACGAAATGTTGGACAACGGCTCACCGGACAATGTTTTGCCGGATGGGGCAATGGGAAACGCGGAGGACCTTTTCATGGGTGCGGTGGATGCCCAACGGAAAGAGCGCTGGGAACAGGCCATTGAGTTATATTCCCGGGGTTCCGAACAGTACCCCAAGGATTCCCGGTTCCCCTGGGCGCTGGGTACCCTGTATTACAGCCGGGGTCTTTACGGACTTGCCTGGGATGAGTACCGGAAAGTAGAAACACTGCTCCCTTCCGATGCTGATGTCCTGTACCGTTTGTCCCAGACCGCAGGCTACCTGAACCGGGACACCGTTTCTGCGGAATACCTGGAACGTACCCTCATGATAGAACCGAATAATGAGGAAGCCATTAGCAGCCTGGGCTGGATGTACAGTAAACTCCACCGTCTGAGCGATGGAGAACGGCTCCTTCTGGCGGCCATAGACAAACTGGGACCCGCTCCGAATTTTTGTATGACCCTGGGAACCATCTATTCCGATATGTTCCGATATGAGGATGCCAAAGCCTGGTATCTGGACGCGATTGCCGGTGGTGAAGGACTGGGGGAATGGGAATTTGCCGCCGTGGCCCATTACAATCTTTCCATTCTGGAAAGCCGGTTCTACCACTATGCTGAAGCCTTTGACCGGACCGGTGCGTCTCTGGACGCCAGAAACCGGGCGCCGGGACGGCTCGCCAGGGGAGAACTGTTCCTGCGCCGGCTCGATCTTTCAAGGGCCTTTACCGAATACCAGACCGCCTACGAAATCGACACCTCTCCCCTTTCCAAAATCAATCTGGCCCAGGCGTATCAAATTGCGGGCCGCCTTGAGGAAGCCCGGCTCTACGCCGAAGACAGCCTCAAGTCTCGCGACCTGTCCTGGATGCTCAACTACGGCATTGATCTGGATCGCTACCGGCGGGATCTCCACGAGATTCTCCATAAAACCTATTCTGGGCTTGCCAATACTGAAAAACGAAAAATCTACGGAACTCTGGGCGAAAAGATACGGGGGGTTTTCCGGGGATGGCATTACGCACTAAAGGCCGCCACCCACCAACAGCTCTACCGGAAATACAGCCTCCTGGCCGCAAAAGCCTACAACGCCGATCCGGGCGACACGACTCCGGTTGATGTTACTAATGTTGACGACACCGTTACCGGCGCCGCCAACGCAGTCCACAGCGTATCCTACGGCGAACAAGGTCTGGACGCGCAGATTCAATACTACAACGCTTTTGATGCCTATCCAGGACGGGCCATAGGCTATCTCAAAAGCGCCCGGCAATTCGAGGAACCCCTCATCCCCCAATCGGAAAGCTCCTACGACATGGAAGAAGGCCGCCTCCTGAAAAACCGGGAACTCCTTATCAACGCTATTCCGGCCTTTGACCCCCTCTGGGAACGGGACATGATCGCCGACACCTATGCCGAATTATGCCTCCAGTTATCCGGTAAAAGCCGTACCCTCGAACGGTGGGACGCTACGGAACGGCTCTACGCCCTCAACCATGCCGCCCTTCGTCAGCGGGGCATCACCCTGCCGGTTGAACTCCTGCTGGACACCGAAAACGCCCCCAATCCCCGCCGTACAAAAAGGGTACTCCAGAGGCTCCTGAAAAAAATGGGGATTAAGGCAGTGCCCGCAAATTATCAATCTGAAAACACCAGTGATGACGGGGAACCTTTCTCCAGTTTGCGCCGGCGCTTCCGGTTCAGCATCACCGTCAACGGCAGCGATACCCGGTGCGAACTCTACGATGGCGGCAAGGGAACCAGCGTATTCCGCCGCACCATCCCCCTGCCCTCCCTCTCGGCAAAAGACATCAGCGCTTTCGCCGAAACCCTGGGAGACGTGTTGTTTACCGGAGACAGAGATTAACACCCCCGGCACATATTCGCCTTATCGGGTTCCTTCCCGGTATTCCCCGTTAAGGCTGGGGATCTCAATCACCATGCCGGGTTCTATCAAATTCGGATTATTGGGGTCTTCCATCTTATCCCGGTTTGCCTCATACAGCCCACGCCACAGCCGGGGATTATTGTAGACAAGGGGATCCGCAGCGATACGCCAGTAACTATCGCCACTCTGAACCGTATAATACCTGGGCATGGAGAATATGATAACCATACCGGGCTCTATCAAATTCGGATTGTTGGGGTCCTCCATCTTATCCCGGTTCGCCTCATACAGCCGACGCCACAACCAGGGATTATTATAGACAAGAGGATTCGCCGCGATGCTCCAATAGCTATCCCCTTCCTTAACGGTGTACTGGGGACGCTGTGCCGCCGCTTCCGCCTCAGCCTGCTCACGGGCGGATTCTTCAGCCTGTTGCCGCACTATCGCTTCCGCCTCTTCCTGTTCAAGGGTGGACGCCTCCGCTTGCTGCCGCGCTATCGCTTCCTCATCTTCCTGCTCGCGGACGGACGCTTCATCATCGTCCTGGTTCTCAGGGACTTGCACTTGCAAATCATCTGCGGCATATTCCGCTTCCTGACCACTTATCTCGTCAACTTCCTGCGCGAATACCGTATTGATGGAACCGCAGAGCAAAACCGCCGAAATTACCACCCATACACTCCAAAAAGTCCAATTGTTCTTCATAGTATCCCTTCCTTTAATTTTTATAACGCCATTGATGCACCATGTGTTATAAAACAATCTCTTTTTTTGACCATATTGTCAACCATCCATATGGTAAAAAACCTTGTTATGGGAGTTTTTTCCCACTATAATGAGGGTATGAAAGCTGATCCAAAACCGTCTATCAATACGCGTATCAAACTGCTTCGAGAAGCTCTGAAACTTTCTCAGGTGCAATTTTCCCGGGTAATATCCTTGTCCAGCGGTTATCTGGCGGGGGTTGAACTGGAAAAACGGAAAGCCAATGCCCGGCTTATCAAACTCATCTGTTCCTCCTTTAGCGTAAATGAACAATGGCTTAAAACCGGTGAAGGCAAAATGTTCGATAAAAACCCTGATGAAGTCTTTACCAAGCTGGTAAGCCTGTATAAAGAACTGACCCCCCAATACCAAGCCTATATTTTAAAAGAAATTGACCTCCTGCTGAATATGCAGGATCAGAATGCCAAATAGCCGATTCTCGTACCCTACCCGTGAATAAAAAGGGCGCTGATCCGGTGATCGGCGCCCTTTTTGTCTTGCTGCAGACCTACGGTCTGACGCGTGCTCTTACCGGGCGGTCTCCCGGTCAGCCTAAAGGCTGGCCGTCCTTTATTGGCACACAGCGGCCTTTATTGGAGACCACGCCGCGCTGAATTTTCTGGTAGGACACGCGTTCGCGTACATCAACGCGCGTACTCTACAATCCGCGTTTCCCGGATGATCGTTAACTTGATCCTCCCCGGATACCGCAGATCGGTTTCAATCTTCTTGGCAATCTGTTTAGCCAAATCCTTGGACTGGTCGTCGGTTACCGCTTCATTGTTGACGATAATCCGCAGTTCACGGCCGGCCTGAATGGCAAAGGCCCGTTCCACGCCGGTAAAGCCCACGGCGATGTTTTCAAGGTTTTCCAGCCGTTTGACGTAGTTGTCCAGCGTTTCTTTACGGGCGCCGGGCCGGGCGGCGGAAATGGCATCCGCAATCTGGACCAGTACCGACTCGATGCAGGAGGGTTCGATGTCGTTGTGGTGACTCCCTACGGCGTTGATAATCCGGGCGTCTTCCCCCATCTTCCGGGCCATGTCCATGCCGATTTCCGCATGGTTCAGGTCCGAATCGGTCTCAACCCCTTTGCCAATATCGTGGAGCAGCGCCGCGCGTTTGGCCAAATCCCGGTTAGCCCCCACTTCTGCCGCGAGGCTACCCGCGAGAATCGCCACTTCCCTGGAGTGGTAGAGTACATTCTGGCCGTAGCTGGTACGGAAATAAAGCCGCCCCAACGCACGGATGGCGTCCTGACTGATGTTGTGAATACCCAAGTCGAAAAGGACCTTCTCGCCCTCGTCAAATATCTTCTGGGATATATCCTTGCTCACCTTGGTAACGATTTCTTCGATCCGGGCAGGATGAATACGGCCATCAACGATCAGCCGTTCCAGCGCCACCTTGGCAATCTCCCGGCGAACCGGGTCAAAACAGGATATGACCACCGCCTCCGGGGTATCGTCGATGATGATGTCAACACCGGTGAGGGTTTCCAGCGCGCGGATATTCCGGCCTTCCCGGCCAATGATCCGGCCCTTCATCTCGTCGTTGGGCAGATTGACCGTGGCAACCGTAACGTCCCCGGTTACTTCCGTGGCAACCCGCTGAATCGTCGCAACCAGAATATCACGGGCTTTCTTTTCCGCAGAAAGGTTCGCCTCGGCCTCGATCTTGTTGATCAACGCCTGGGCATCATGCTTCGCGTCATTTTCCAGGTCCTTGATGATAAGCGCCTTGGCTTCTTCGGCGCTGAGACCGGAAATCCGCTCCAGCTCCGCCCGGTACCGGTCTTCCTCACGACCCAGGGCATTGTCCCGTTCCTGTAAAGACCGTTCTTTGTCCGCTAAAACCTGTTCCGTCTTTTCGATCTGGCTCGTTTTTTTGTCTATCGATTCTTCTTTTTGCAAGACACGCTTTTCGTATCGTTGCAGTTCAGCCCTGCGTTCCCGGGTCTCCCTTTCCTGCTGGTTTCGATCACGGATAATTTGTTCTTTTGCCTCAAGAAGGAGTTCCTTCCTTTTAGCTTCAGCTTCTTTTATCGCATCCTGTTTAACACGTACGGCCCGTTGCTCCGACGTGGTGAGTTGGAATCTGGCATACAGCCATCTAATAATCCAGCCTAAAGTCAACCCGGCAAGAGGGAGGATTATCATAAGCAATACATCCATCGCTCTACCCCTTACCGTTGATTAGTAAAATACAGGTTAGTCTATAACAGGATTGGCGAATCTGTCAAGGGGATATATCACAAATTCACAAATTGTAAATGACTTGTGATAATTTCACCCCCAAGAATAACGGGGGAATATTTCACCCCCCCTGGATAAAATAGGAGGCATGAAGTATATCATGAGCAAAGAGGAATTGGGACGGCTTACGGCGATTAAAGGGGCCATAGACTATGTATCCATTCAGTTTTGATGAATTTTTGCGGGCTCTGGGGGATGGAATGCTGGCAGACGCTTACCGGACGGCCTCCCCCTATACGCCGCTATCGGAACCGGTCCACAGCCGCTTGCTCAACCAGCTAAAACTCTTCTTCATCGTTGGCGGAATGCCCGAAGCGGTGGCGGAATACGTCAAAACCGGGGATTTACTCCAAAGCGGACGGGTTTTGAACGATCTCCTTACCGCTTTTAAGGCGGATTTTGCCAAATACCGGAAAAAAATTCCCGCGCTGTTGTTGAATGAGGTATTTGAGTCGGTGGTACACCAAGCGGGGGAAAAGTTCGTGTACGAGCGAGCCGCCGTAGGGAGTAACCACGCCCAGGTGAAGCAGGCTCTGGAGCTATTACTTATGGCGGGCCTGGCCCACCCTGTAACTCACACCGCCGCAAACGGCCTGCCCCTGGGGGCGGAAATCAACCTGAAACACCGGTGGATCATCCCCTGCGATACGGGCTTGTTCCTCCATATTTTGGGGCTTGGAACGGGTGCCGGCAATCCTGCGGCGGAGGTGCTGCTTGCCGACGACGTTAAGCTCATCAACCGGGGGGCACTGGCGGAGATTTTTGTTGGCCTTGAACTACTCAAAGCCGCCTCCTGTTATACTCCACGGCAGCTTTATTGCTGGCACCGGGCAGTCACTCCGGGGGAAAAACGGCAGAGTAACGCCCAGGTGGATTATCTCATTCAACGGGGCGAAAAGATCATTCCCATTGCAGTAAAGGCGGGAACCCAGGGGGCCATGCAGGGCCTGCGGATTTTTATGGCGGATAAAAAGATCGATACGGGGCTGCGGACTTCTATGGAAAATTTCGGCGCTTATGGGGATATTGCGGTGTATCCGCTGTATGCGATAGGGAATTTGGGGATTATTGAGTAGGAGCGCCGGATGATGTTTGGCGGTGCTTCTTGTTTATCAATTGCAATCTAATAACGATATGTATACGACAGTCTTATACTATCTACCCCTTCGTTATTTGGTAAGATTGCCAAGCTGATGCTTTCAACTGTGTTTTTTGGTTTCGCATATTTTGTTCTATCGTGTGTCCATGGACGAACAAATCCATAAGCCGTACCAGCTAAAGCAAGACCCAAACCGGCGATAAAAAATGGATTTGTTGGATGGCGTGACACTGGATAAGTTGGTGTTGGATATATATCTTCTGAAGTATACATCAGAGCGTAACCAGTTAATTCAAGAGCGGCGATTATTAACCCGCCACGCCAATCTCCCATAATAAATGAGCCTGGTCCCAAAAATCCATTTAGAATACCAGCCCCAATTTTACCCATATCGCCAAGAAAAGACATTTTTGAAAGAAACAACACTGAATCAGTATTGTAAGGTTTTTCAGAAAAAGGCAAATTGCCGGCAAAATCATATACTATAGGCGCCAAAAATATTGATTCGTTATTTGTCATTTCGTGTGAAAATGTTATACTTGAAATCATTACAAAAAAATATAAAAAGCAAAATGTTCTTTTCATACAAATTCCCCTACATCCTGAACTCGGTCCCCAAATATACCTCCCGGACCATTTCGTTGGCCAGGATCACGTCACGGTCGCCGCGAGCGACGATGCGGCCATCGGCGATGATGAAGGCTTCGGTGGTGATTTCCAGGGTGTCACGGACGTTGTGGTCGGTGATGAGGATGCCGATGCCTTTTTCGGCAAGGCGGCGGATGATCTGCTTGATTTCGTAGACCGCGATGGGGTCTATGCCGGCGAAGGGTTCGTCCAGGAGGAGAAATTTCGGCTCCGTGGCGAGGGCACGAGCGATTTCGGTGCGGCGGCGCTCACCGCCGGAGAGGGTATAACCGAATTGGCTGCGGATACGGCCAATGCTGAATTCTTCTATTAGGGATTCCAGCTTTTCCCGTTTCTGCACCTTGTCGATGTCCCGGCGGCTTTCCAGAATGGCCCAGATGTTCTGTTCCACCGTAAGTTTGCGGAAGATCGACGCTTCCTGGGGCAGATAGGCGATACCCGCCTGAGCCCGGCGGTACATGGGCCGCTGGGTGATGTCCACATCGTTAAGAGTGACGCTTCCCACGTTGGGTTTGTAAAAACCCACAATCATATAGAAGATGGTTGTTTTTCCCGCGCCGTTTGGTCCCAAAAGGCCCGCCACTTCGCCGTTACCCATAGAAAAGTTGACGCCCCGGACCACCTCTTTGCGGCCAAAGTTTTTGTGGAGGTTCGTAACCGACAGAAGGTGTTGCCCGCTGCCCGCCGGACGAAACCGCACCGGAGCCTGCAGGGGGGACGGCGGGGGGAGTAACAGCGACGGCGAACTGAAGTTTGGCGGACTCACGTCCGGCAAACTGAAGTTTGATACATCATCCACAGGCATCAATCCTTTAAGGACCCGGAAACTGTGCCTTCCAGAGTAACATCGTCGGTATCCAGGTCCACCTGGATACGATCGGCCCGGAACTCATCGCTTTTCTTGTAGACCACGGGAAACCCCGAAAGGTTCAGTAGCTTTTCCTCCCGTTTGTACACGGCGTATTCGGAGCGGCACACCATTTCGTCCTTAAAAAGCCGTACCGATATTTGGAATACGGTGATTTCCGCCTCATCATCATACTCGATAAACCGGCCCTTGGCGACGATGTCGTTCTTTTTATCTTCCAGAGAGGAATTGCCCTCCAGCCGGGCGATTTTGAGCTTCCGGTCGTAGCGCATCCGGTCGGTTTGAAAGAGGATTTCCTTTTCTTCTTCCAGGCCCCACACGTTGCCGGAACAGTCGATAAACTGATTGTCCTCCCCCTGCAGTTCGATCCGGTCGGCCTTGAGGAGGAGGTTGTCGGAACGGACTTCGGCGTGGCCGGAGAGTATAGTGACTTCCTTTCCCGATGCCCGGCCGCCGGTCATGCGGTCCGCCTTAAAGGTAAAGACACCCCCCCAGGCGGGGCAGAGTACGATGCCCCAGAGGAGGGCAGCGCACACCAAGGTATAGCTGCGGTTCATTTCTCGGTCGCCTCTATCATGTCTACCCAATTTTCGTCGTCCGTTTTATCTGCCGTAGTCTTGCCGCCGGCCGTTTCGTCTACAGAGGAAACGGCTGTAGACGTCCCGTCTGAAGATTCGCCATCTCCTGTTTTGCCTTTGGATGTTTTATCATCATCCTTTTCTATATAAGTTCCTTCCACACCGCCGGCAAAACCCCAGGTCCGTCGGCGGGCATCGGCGGAAAAACCCCAGCCGGTAAAGCTGGTACCATCGGAGCGCTGAATATCAACCTGATCCAGTTCGCCGCCGGAAAGAAGCCGGTCCTTATCCTGCCAGTCCAGGAGCCGGGTTTCTATGGTAATATCCTCGGATTCCACGTCGATGCGGACCCCGCCGGTCATATGGATGTTGCCGGACTCAAGCTCCACATTGGCAATCCCCGCGCTACCCATGGCGTTTACGTTTTCTTTGTGGGTTTCAAACTGTTCAAAGGAAAAATTCTGCAGATCCATAGCCT